>JADFYS010000182.1 GCA_015232955.1 Gammaproteobacteria bacterium | reverse complement strand
CCATTGGGAGAGGGCCGGGGTGAGGGCTAAAACAGGCCAGGGGAGTGAATGGTTACGCTAATGTATTTCACGCTAACGACACTCCTGCGGCAGGAGACTGTCGGTCTTACCGGTGATGAAGTAGGCGAGCAGCCCGACCCACTCCTTAAGTGCAACCCGTAGCTGGGAGAGATTGTCTTGAAATTGGGGTTCAAAACTCCACGAACCGGAACGAGATGTGGCGTAATCCACCGGATAGGGGATCACCGGCCACCCCTGCCGGCAGAAGATGCCGATAGTCCGGGGCATATGCCAGGCGGTGGTGATCACCGCCCACTTCTCGTCCGCCTGGGGACGAATGATCTCTAGACTGTTACGGATACTCTCTGCGGTGTTGCGAGAGTCGCGTTCAAAGATCACCCTCCCGACATCGATCCCCTGTTCAAGCAGTACCCGCCGTGCAACATCGGCCTCTTTAAAGATCTGATCCCCCAGCATGCCACTACCACCGGTAAAGAGGAGACGCGCCTCGGGATAGCGTCGGGCAAGATATTGAAAATAGTGTAACCGCTCAGCCGCTTTACCCAACTGCACCTGATTCCAATGGACTGTACCTTGTGGATTTTCAGCCCCAGTTAGGGCGATCACCCCATCCAGGCGCTGTGGTAGAGGGGGGTTGGCCATAAAACGGTTCTCGAGCGGGAGCAGCATCCACGATCCGAATGGGATAAAGGTGATCGCCACCATCACCGCCGCAATCAGGGTGAGGAGCCATCGTCCTGTCTTAAGCCACCGGCTCCAGAGCAATCCCGTTGCCACCACCACCGCTATCACCAGCAGCGTATCGGGGGAGATCACCGCCCAGACTACCTTTGAAACCCAGAAAAAGAGTGATTCCATCTACCTTGCGCCATCTATCATCAGTGCCACAATTATAAATCATCTCTCTACCGAGATAATTTTTTTAGATCCTCTTGTTCCTTTATTGGTACTATCTATACCCCAATGCGATTAAGTTAGTAACTGAGAAGGGGTGTCCGCTACCCGATTGACGGGTTTATGGCGTCCCGCCAACCGGGTAGCGGAGATCCCCACCCTTAACTTCATGACATTGATCGATGCCAAGGTACCACCAGTGGAACAGTTCGGGAGTTTTTGATGGACACACTTTTTGCGCAACTGAATGTTGATCCGATCATCATTCTCCTTGCCGGGGGGCTTCTCTCCCTACTCGGGATCTATAACATCGTCAAAAATGGCTTCACTTTTCTCTTCTGGACCCTGCTCCTCCTCCTCGGGTTCTCGGGTATCACCTACGGCCTGAAAGAGAAGGGGATCGAACTACCACCCGATATGGAAGATCGCTTTTTCAGTATTGTCGAGCCGGGAAAAGCGGTCACACGAGAGGCGATGAAGAGCTTTTGTGCCGATGTCGTCGCCGAAGAGGTGGGGTCCAGCGCATGGTGTCAAGAGCAGATCCGCAAACCGAAGAGCGCCTGGTCCGCCAGTGATGCCATGACCTATGCCGACTCCTGCATTCTGCAATAAAGCACACCTCTCCGCGCCTTCAGACCCTCATTATGGCGATAAAACCGAGGTTTAGGCGCACTCTTTTTACTCTGCGGCGTGTGGGCGGTGTTGCCGTGGTCCCGGTGTCGCTGAGGATTGTCCTCTTTTTCTCGCTCTTTATCCTCGCTTCCAGCCTCACCACCAACTATATCAGCCTCCTCTTTACCCAGATGCAGCAGCTCGTCTTCTCCAAGGAGCTGCTAATCAAGGATCTCAAGTCACTCTACAACTATGCCAATGTGGAGTGGGAGATCAGTCAGATCGACCATGATCGTGATGCCTCCATCGCCTCTATGCGCGACAAGAGCCGCTTTGAACTCGAGCGCGACAGCTCGATCTTTATCGCCATCGGTAGCGATGGCGAGGTGCTCTTCTCCTCACTCCCCGAGAGTGAAGGCGAGATCTACTTCGACGCCCTCACCCTAAGTGAGATGTTCAATAGCCGTCTCGAGAAGAGAGAGAGCGATTTTATCTTTACCTCTATTAATGGCACCGACTATTTCGGGGTTTATAGTTACAACCACAACTGGGAGTTCTACCTCTTCCGTGGGGAGGAGTCTTACCGCTTTTTTAGTGAATCGAGAGCAAACTTCATCAAAATAAGCGTCATTGCCCTCTCCATTACCCTGCTCTCGATCCTCATCGGCATCCTCGCCATGAGAATGATCCTCCGTTTTATCTCCACCATCACCGCGGCCATTATGGAGATGATTGAGAATCAGCGCCTGACCCAGATCCCGCTCCAGGGTGCTTCCAATGATGAGATCACCTATCTCGGCATGGCCTTTAATGCCCTGGCAAGCAATGTCGATAATCTGATGCGCATCTTTAAGAAGTTTACCGACCGCGAGATCGTCGCCCGCGCCTATGCCGAAAAAGATATCAAACTGGAAGGTGAGCAGCGCGAGCTGGTGATCCTCTTTACCGACATCAAAGGCTACACCTTTATGACCGAGACCCTTGGGGTCGATATCATCCGTCTAATCAATATTCAGTACAGCCACGCCATTCAGCGCATCTATCACCACGGCGGCACCATCGGCTCGATCATTGGTGATGCCCTCCTCGCGGTCTTTGGGGTGATTGAGGGGGAGCATGGTAATAAATCACACGCTTCGCTTCTCGCCGCCTATGAACTCCTTACCGAAACCGATAAACTGAAACTGCAGATGCAGCGGCGCTACGAGGCGTTGGTCAAGGATCGTGGAGCGCTAACCGAGGAGGAGGAGCGGATCTACCGCGCAGTACAGCTGGAGGTGGGCGTCGGCATCGACGGCGGCAATGTCTTTTACGGTACCATCGGTTCCAACCTCCGCATGACCTCCACCGTCATCGGTGATCGCGTCAACGCCTCGTCTCGTCTAGAGGGGCTGACCCGCATCTACGCCATTCCAATCATCTGCTCCGACTACATCGTCAATGATGTTCACGCCCATGTCAGCGACAGCGGTTTCACCTTTATCAATATTGATCGGGTGCAGGTCAAGGGTAAAACCGAGGGGATCCCGATCTACTGGCCACTGCGCAACCAGCAGATCGACCCTACGCTGCGTCAGGAGCTGGCGCTCTTCTCCGATGCCCTGAACCACTACTATCGTGGCGACTGGAGTGCCGCTAAAGAGGGGTTTGATCGCTGTAATCTCGGCCTCGCCCGGGTCTTTCAGGAGCGAACTGCGCTCCCCCCACCTCCCGACTGGGAGGGTGTTTGGGTACTGACCAGCAAATGAGACACGACCTCCAACCGTTAAAGGATCTCTTTCTCAAAAGTGTCGAGAAGAGTGATCAAGATCAGCTCGACCTCTACTCACTCGAGGATGAGTTCCGTAAAACCGGTCAAAACCGTGATCTCCGCCTCTACATCCTCGTCTTCAGCTTTCTTTTCGGTCTGCTCCTCATCGCCCTGATCTCCCGGGTACTCATTAGTGAGGAGGAGCGGGGGGTCACCATTGAGATCAACGCCTTTGAGGATCTTCGCCTCAAGGAGATCATCGGTACCATGAACAGTCGTGAAGGTCAGGTGAAAGCGCTCCGTGAGGAGCTGGCCGACCTCAAACTGGAGCAGGAGCACCAGCTACAACAGCTACAACAAGAGCAGAACAGGCAGCTGCAACAGCTAGGGTTACGACCGCTAGAAGAGGAGGCGCTACAACGGCAGCAGCAGGAGATAGCACAGAACAGTGCCGAGGCAACCAGTGCGTTGGAGGATGCATTTCTCCCGCGGCGCCGGGCGATCGAAGCGCAGATCACCGATCTTGAAGCGAAGATTAACGCCAATCAGGCGGATCTCGGTGGGCAGTCGGCAGCGATGATTCAGAACCCCGAACTTCGTCTGGCGGAGATCAAGCTCGATCAGCAGCGCAAATCCTATGAGAGCAAGATCGCCAAGCTACGCACCAAACATCAGCAGCAGCTGGAGGAGTTAACCCTGCGTTACAACCCCCTTTTCGAGGCTCCATCGCTGCGCGAACTTCTGCAGCAGAAGATCCGGGCGCCCTCTGCGCAACCAGTGGCCACCAGCGAGAGTGATGCCTATCTGCAGCAGCAGGAGATCATCTCTCCACAGCTCATCTCTACCAAAAACCGTCTCGGAGAGCAGCAGCAACAGCTACTGCAGCGTCTAACCGAGATCCCCTTTCTCAACGACAGCCTACGCACTACCTTCCAGCTAGAGACGATCTCGACCAATCTGGCCCAGAGTCAGGCGCAGCTTCAGCAGATCCTCACTTCACAGCTCCGGCAGCAGCAGATCACCATCGACCGTGTTGATCATCTGCTCGCCCATCTCAGCCGTGAGCACGGCTATCACGGCTACATCACCGATCCCCGCGATCCGGATCAGATCGGGATCTATCTTGATCGCGCCTACCATATCACTGGCGGTGAGCGCGGCCTCATCTTCCGCAGTGATGATCACTACCTGGCGTCGGTTGAGTTTTATCGTCGTGATGGTCTCCTCTCTGCCCGAACCACTGCGGTGGCAAAGGGGGAGGTGTTGCAGCCATTTGATAAAATCGTTCTATTACTGGAGAAGGGGGAACAATGAAACCACTGAGAACCATCTCCTGGCTACTGTTGCTATTGCTACCCTGCACCGTCACCGCCTTTGAACTGAAGGTGTTTTGGGATCAGCACCAGATCTCCACCATTAGCGCAGAAAAGGGGATGGTACGCCTCAGTGATCCTCAACAGCGGCTCTTTCAACTCTACCAGCCAGAGCAGCTGGATGAGGCCTCTGCAACAGAACTGATCTCGCTGCTCTCACTCTTTTATGGATGGAAGCAGATAGAGATCGCCAAGCTCGACTTTACCGCTGAAACGGGCAGTTTGCGTGCCCTTATCTACCCCAAAAGCCTCCACCATCAGGGTCGCGACTACCTC
>JADFYS010000181.1 GCA_015232955.1 Gammaproteobacteria bacterium | reverse complement strand
GGATTAGATCGACCTCTTCTCTCACGATGGCCTGCAGCAGATCCTGCAGTAGTGCCGGAGAGAGGGAGAAACCGGCGTGCAGATCGGAGAAGAGGGCGAGTTTGAACGGCTCCTCTGTAGAGAGGAGGCCGCTCTGGTGGAAACCGAACCGGTAACGGGTCACCTCCAGCCGTTCAGGGAGCAGACGATCCCCCGCAAAAACCACGCCATTGACCGATGCGGCCACCCCTCCGGCGACCATACAGAGTGATCGCCGTCGACCATAATCAATGGTCGTAGCAGTGGGGTGAGACGATGTCGTGCCCCTCTCCCTCAACCAGTACCACAGCAGCAGACCGCCACTCAAAGCGACATAGCTGGTGAAGAGCAGGGCGATAGCCAACACGACCATCCCCTCGTCACGCCCCGGCCAGGGGAGGATTCGTGGTGAAAAGATCACCACAGATAATGAGACGATGAAAAGGGGGGCCAGGAGAGCACGACCGGAGCGTGATGAAATCAGCGTCAGATTTTTCCAGAAGCCAATACCCCACAACAGCGCAGCTGCAGCCAAAATGGCTATCGCCCAGAGCGAGAAGTGGTGCACCACATAAAGGCCCATTACTACTTGGTCGCCCACAAGGCGAGAAGAGGGGCCATGCCTTTACTTCGAGGCCGTTCACCAAAGAGACGATCCACCCATGGATTGAGGCCATACCAGTGGTACTGGGTAGTGATCTCAGAAAAACCGCTCTGACCCAGCTGTTTCAGAAGCTGATCCTGATCGATCCCCTGTTCGTGAATTTCGGTCAGTTGATAGAGTTCACGGTCGAGTCGATTGTCCGCCCGCTGATAGCGCCTACACCCATTAAACAGGGTGCGATAGAGGGCTAAAGGCCAGTGAAAGCGGTTACTGAAGGCCAGGGTCATGTCATGATCCGCATAAAACACGCCCCCCGGACGCAAGACTCGATAGACCTCTGCCAACAGCGGTTGATGGTCGTAGATGTGGTGCAGTGCCGCAAAACAGACCACGGCATCCATCGACGCTGAGGCAAGAGGCAGTGCCGAGCCATCAGCACAGAGTGCGGTACCGTGCTCTTTGGCAAGAGCGAGAATCCCGGTTGAGATATCGATCCCGACCACCTCATCAAAAAGTCCCGCTGCAGAGCGCATCATCACCCCACTACCACAGCCGAGATCGAGAAGATAACCACCACCACTGCGCTCTGCCACTAGTTGTAGACGACGCCGTAACCAGAGCAGCGTCTTTGAGGTACGGCGACCATCGATCTCTTCATAGCGGGGGGCGATCAGATTATAAAAACGCTGATTGGCCTGGCGCACCTGTTGCTCCATCCCTGGTGGCGTGGTCATGGCAGCAGTCCCTGTTGCCGATAGTAGGTTAAGGCTGAATCCACCGCACTCTCAAGAGTGTGGCAAGGTCTCCACCCCAGTTCTGTCACCGCTTTGTTATTTGAAAAATATTTATAACCGAAGGTCTCGCGAATAATTTGCGGTGTAATCAGGTTGACGCCTCCCCCTCTGCGCGGTAGCTGCTGCAGCAGCCAGGCGGCGGCCACCGCCGGCCCCCTGAATAGCTCCGGCAGGGCAAACCACGGTTTAGGGGCCCCCGTCACCGCTGCAATACGGGTGATCAGAGAGCGGTAACTGAGATTCTCCCCATTCAGGATATAGCGCTCGCCACTTCTGCCCTCTGCCGCCAGTGCAAGCAGCCCGGAGATAAGATCCGGCATAGCGATATAACTGCTCCCCCCCGGAGGAATCAGCCGCATCCCGGAGAGGACCGAACGGATCACCGAACCGGAGTTGAGGCGATGATCTCCTGCACCGTAGACGGTAGAGATGTTGGCGATCACCCCATCCAGCCCCTGAGCAACGCCCTGCAGTACCACCCGCTCCGCCTCCTGTTTACTCCGGGCATAGCCACTGGCAGTCGTCAGAGAGGGGGCGGCGCGCTCATCCAGCATTCCGTCACCGTTTTGCAAAAAGCCGAAAACAGCACAGGCGCTCAGATGGACAAAGCGAGGCGATGATCCACACTGAAGTACAGCAGTAAGCAGCGCCTCTGTTCCCTCGACATTAATCTGGTGACAGGTGTTGTCATCCTCGGCAGAGAAAGAGATAAAACCGGCACAGTGAAAGATCGTGTCCACCTCGCCCAGCTGAGATCGATAACTATCGGTTGAGAAGAGATCCCCTCGCACCTCATGAAGCCGTGGATGGTGTTGGGCAAGCGGCCTTCGGGTCAAGGCGTAGACCTCTCGCCCCTGTTGAAGCAGCGCTGTAATCAGGTTACTTCCAATAAAGCCACTCCCTCCGGTGACAAGAACCTGCGCCATCACCCTCTCTCCAACGGCTGCGCTTTGGCATCGATCTCGGTTACGGTGAGGGGTGTCCCATCCTCTTTGTAAAAACCCTGGTTATAACGAGCCAGATAGCCCGGATCTTCGGCCGCAAGGCAGTTGTGATAATAGCCTGAGAAGTATGGATTTTTTAGGGAGTTGGCACGAATATCGGTCAACGACTGCTGCCTGAGATTGCCCTGTGAGGTGTGGAGAAATGGGCAGGGTAGAACATCGCCATAGGGGGTGAGGTAGAGGATCTCCTTCATCGCCCCGCAACCGGTATCTATCCAGTTGGCCTCAAAATCGGTACGCACCAGAGGGTGGGTTGCACAGATTTGGTCAAGATAGGCGCGATCCTCCGGAGTGATCATAATTTCCTGGTTGCCGGCCCACTCCCCCACCGGTGAGGCGAGGGCGAGAAAGAGAATAGAGTCAAGGGAGGTGACCAGCTGAATCAGATCCTGAAAATCGTCGCTATAGAGGTTCTGGTGCGAAACCACCGCTCCCACCGTCACATGCAGCCCGACCTCCTTAGCAACCCGAATGGTGTTGAGCGTCTTGTCAAAAGTTCCGGCGACACCTCGAAAACTGTCATGAAGTTGAGGATCGGCGCTGTCGAGGCTGATGGTGAGAATATCGACCCCTGCCCGTTTCAGCGCCACCATCTTGTCGCGATCGAGGAGAGTGCCATTGGTTGTGACCGAGATCACATTCAGCCGCGGTTGTGCCGCCCGAATATAGTCCATCAGATCGGGGTAGAGTGTCGGCTCCCCCCCCTGAAAAGAGAAGTTACACGCCCCGAGTGCCATCGCCTCTGTAACGATCCGCCCATATTCAGCGGGAGTAAGGCGTTGTCGACCCACTCCGCCCCGTGGCTCCATTTTACGGGGATCATGACAACTGCGCTCTGCGACACCGCGACGCATGGTGCCATCTTCAAGGGCTGTGGCAAAACAGTGGTCACACTTTAGATTACAGGAGTAACCGATGGCAAAATCGACATAGCGCAGTGGCCGTTTACCCAGGAACAGAATCGAGAGATAGGTCTTAATTAATCGTAAAATCAGCAGCGGTTTGCCGAGGCTGACCGCATATTTGAAGTTGAGCCAGTACTTATGCATCGTACCCCACCTCAGCGAACTGTCCACCGCTTCCAGAAGATGCTGGGTACCGCACTAATATAGGTGTTTACCTTTTTTACACCCAGCTCATAGGGGTGCTTCATCACCTCTTTGGCGTAGGGCCAACTGAGGTAGAACTCACGATACGCCTGTTTTGCATACCGCTCCATCTCTTCCCAGTCCAGCTCAGGAAAGTCGGGGGCACCATTTTTGAGCCACCCCTTCTCCTTCAGTTCATCAAACATCGGCGTCCCGGGAAAGGGGATCATCAACTGAAACTGTGCGGTGTCAGGGCGAATCTCACAGGCCCAATCGATCGTCTCCCGAATCGATTGCGCACTCTCTCCGGGAAAACCGATGGCAAAATCGCCATGAAGATGAACCCCGGCAGCTTTCGCGTCATGAGCAAAACGGGTCATTCGCTCCTTATCTACCCCTTTCTTAATATTCTTGAGGATTTCAGGATTTCCCGATTCAAAACCGACATGAAGGTTGAGGCAGCCCGACTGTTTCATCTTCTGCAAGATCTCGAGATCAATATTACCTCTGGAGTAACAGGACCAGGGGAGCTGCAACCCCCGCGCCATCTTCCCCTCAGCAAACTCCTTCGCCCGTCCGGAAGGGAAAGTGTCATCCTGGATCATCAGCGAGCGGATATGGGGCATCTTCTCCTCAATAAACGCCACCTCATCGAGCAGGTTGTCCAGTGAACGCAGGTTATAGGTGTGTCCTTTGATAAAGCTAAAGACCCAAAGACAGTAGGTACACTGCCCCCAACAGCAGCCGCGGCCACTCATAATATCGATATAGGGGAACTTCTCTGACGGGGTTCGGTACCACTTCAGATCCAGATGTCGGTTGAAAAAATCACTGACAAAAGGGAGGGTATCCAGCTCTTCGCCGCTAAGATAGGGGCGCTCAGCTACCCGCTGCACCGCCTCTCCATCCTTCACCACAAAGTTGGCAATGGTGGCAGGGTCGCCACCCTCTACAAAATCGAGTACCGGAAACTCAAACTCACCGCTAACACCATATCGAACCTCTTGCGACAGTCCCAGCGTCTGCTCGGGATTGATCGAAAAAAAGGGGCCGACAAAAATCGCCTCACAACGGTGCTGGCGAAGCAGGCGATCGGCAAAGCGGCAGTCGCTCTCTTCACTCAGCTGACCGCTGTAGATCAGCAGCAGATCCGGCTTCTGCTGCAGAAAGATACGCTCGGTTTCGGCAAAGTCGTACCCGGCGGCGGGGGCATCGATAAAGGTCACCTCATAACCACGACTCTCGAGCAGGGCACCACAATACCCCAGCCAGAGGGGATACCACTGCGACCCGGAGTTGGAGACAAAGTCACAACGGGCGTTTCGCATGTAGTCCTTGACATAAGGGGGGGAGAGGAGAAACAGCTTTTTCATCATCCTAAAATCCGCAGTTGGACACCGTGAAGGGTGCGTTTGTGGCGGTGCAGTGCAAGGCACAACGACGCGCAA
>JADFYS010000180.1 GCA_015232955.1 Gammaproteobacteria bacterium | reverse complement strand
CAGCCAGTTGCCCTTGCGCGAAACGGGTCGGGATCTGCGCCCAGCGCTGATCATAGAGATAACGCAGCGTCTCTACCTCACCCCGCTGAGCGAGGGTGAGCAGATAGTGGCCGTAGATCACTCCCGGCAGGGCGGCTGCCCTCTCCTCTCTTCCGGTATGAACCTGAGCCGCTACCCACGCTAATCCCCGTTCATAGGCGTATGCCGGCACCTCAAATCCCGCCGCTTGCGCCCGCAGCAGAAACTCAAGGGCGTAGCTGCTGAGCCAGAGTTGCGGTTGGTCACGATCCGACCAGAGGCCAAAACCGCCACTGTGGTGCTGTTTCGCGACAATGGCCGCTATCGCCTGCTGCAGCCGTCCCTTCAGGTTCTCCTCCTGCGCCACCCCGACGCTCTCTGCCAGCTCATTAAAGTAGAGCAGAGGCAGCGCCCGACTCACCAGCTGCTCCAGACAGCCGTAGGGGTAGCGTTCAAGCTGCTGCAGCAGGCCGGCTGTATCAAGTCCGGCGTTGGCACTCAGAGTCAAGTGGAGAGATAGCCCGGCGCGATCCCATCCCGCCAAGAGATCTTTCGAGAGCTGAAGGCGCCCCTGTGGCGGGATCTGCCGGTAGAGGCGATCGGTCTGCGGCAGATAACGGCCACGCACCGAGAGCGAGAGCTGCCGCTGAACCGATACCCCCGCCGGGTCGATCAGCTCAAGCTCGATCTCTCCCCGCCCCAACTGCTCTGCTATAAGGGGGATGGAGAGGAGCTTGCGTTCATCCCGCTGTAGGGAAAATCGCTGCAGAGAAGGGGCATCACTTGTGATGGAGCCGCGCAGCCGCTGCCGTAGTTGATACTCGCCCTCTGCTCCGGAAAAGTTCTGCAGCAGCAGATGGAGTTCACTCTCATCTCCCAAGGCGAGAAAGCGGGGCAGTGCCGGGGAGATCACCACCGGATCCCGCACCAGCAGCGAACGCTGCTCGCTACCGAGACGATCGCCACTCCAGGCGACCGCCATCAGTCGCAGCTTGCCGGAAAAAGGGGGAAGTTTGAGCGGAACCGTCGCCACCCCTTGCGCATCCGCCACCACCACTCCACTAAAAAGAGAGAGGATCTCGATATTATCCTCAGGCATGGCGCTGCGTCCGCCACTATCCCCCCCCTGACGCAACCCTCCTGCCACTCGTTGCCGGATCAACTGTCCGTAGAGATCACGCACCCGGGTGGCGAGGCGCCTCTTACCAAAGAAGTAGTGAAGGGGATCGGGCGTTGTGAAACGGGTAAGATTGAGCACCCCTTCATCCACTGCAGCCAGGGTCAGATAGACCCGCTCTCCCGCAACGGCCCCACGCACCTGCAGCGGCAGATCCACCTCTTGTGCCGAGCGAACCTCATCCTCACCACCAATGGCGATCTCCAACTGATGGCTAGCGGGATCGAGCTGAACCCAGCGCACACCGATTGCTCGTGCTCCGTTATGGTCGAACGACTCGCCGGGACGATAGACCGTCACCAGAAGGTAGGCGCCACTCCCCCACGCAGGATCAAGTGGAATCGACTGTCGGTTCAGCCCCTTCTCCACCTGAAAATCCCAGAGATGGTGGATACGATCGGTGGCAATTACCAGCGTCGCCTCGCCGGCATAGGGAGAGTCAATGGTCAATTGTGGCTCTGCCGCCGCACCCCAGGCGGGATCGTAACTGGCGCGGTCCAGCTGCAGGCGGAGGGTCTCCGGCCCCTCATTGCGTACAGAGAGATCCTCCCCCGCGCTAAAGCGAAACTCACTCAAGATAGCCCCATCAAGGGTTGCAAGGCGCAGACGATACCCCCCGGACGCCACCGCCAGAGTCAACGACGCCGCAGCTGCGCTATCGGTCTCAATCTCCCCCTCATCGACCGTTGTCGTCGATAGCGTCGCCTCATAGTGCCATGCACCATCCTCAAGGTACCACTGATACTCGCTCTCCTCCCGCAGTAACTCCCACTGCAGCCGCTCCCCTGCGGAGCGCTCCCCACGGCGATTTAAGGTCAAAAGCTGAAACCGGGCCTCGCTCTGTGGTTCAACCTCTCCTGTAAAGAGGGGGCGAATTCCGGCATAACGGGCGAGATGGCGCACAGCAAGCGTAGTGGTAGTTGCCACCGCCCGACCATCCACATCCACCACCTCTGCCCGCACCTTTGCCCGCAGGGGGGTGGTGGAAGAGATCTTCGGCGGAAGCTCAAGGGTAAGGATCGCCCTCCCCTGCGCATCGGTCTCTACCCTCTCCAGCTCGTAATGGCTCCCGATCACCGCTTCGTGCGCTAGTGGTGCAAAATGGTAGTCGGGATAGAGGGGGAATGGGAGGGGATCCGCCTCCAGTCGCCAACCCGCCCGTACCGGTCGCTGTGCCGCAGCTGCACCGAAGAGATAATCGGCCTGTAGCGACAGCGGCAGCGGGAGATTCGGTAGCAAGACCCCCTCTCCGCTCAACGCCACCTCCATTCGTGGCGGGGCGATAGCCGCCACCAGAAAGCGGAGCTCTCCCACCACCGGACCCTCCCGCTCCGCTCGTAACAGTGCCCGCCACTCTCCGGTTCGTGCAGTCAGGGCGAGGTTGAGCGTCGCCTGATAACTGCCACCACCTTCGTCACGGACCACTCGCTCTTCAATCCGCTTCTCTCCGGCATCCATCACCTCGAGCATTAACGGCAGATCCTTAACCACCTCTCCCCGTTCATTCCGGAGCAGGGCCACTAACTGCAACGACTCACCCGGACGGTAGACCCCCCGTTCGCTGTAAACAAAGGCGTCGAGTGGTCCTGGCGACTCCCGTCCTCCGACGCCACGATCGCTCAGATCAAAAGCGGTCTGCTGCAGGGCGAGGATCGCCATCCCCCCCTCTTCACTCTGGGCGATAATCTGATAAGCCTCTCGCCCCCCCTCTCCCCGCAGCAGCCCGGGATCAAAGCGGACACGCCCCATCGCATCGGTGCGGTTGGTGGCAAGTGGGGTGTTATTACGGGCAAAGAGCGTCACCTCAACCGCAGAGAGGGGGCGGGCGGTCTCAAGTGAGCGGACAATGACCGTCAGCCCATCCCGCCCCTGATAGCTGGTAAGCCCGAGATCACTCACCAGCAACCACTGCGTCGCCACCTGCTGCCAACGATCCGGTACGCCATCCCCTTCGGGGTAGGCCGCCAGCAGATAGAGTCCGCGCTGCGCCACTTTCTCTGCAGGGAGAGAGAGTGGCGTCAGCAGATTGTGATCCCGCTCCTCCATTGCCAGAGAGAGGGTCTGTTGCCACAGCAGTTCACCGACAACATCGCGCAGCTGTGTCAGATCATCGCCGTCCAGACGGCTCCGAAAACGCTTCTGAATGAAGGGGGAGAGGAGGTTACGCTCATCCACCCGATAGAGCTGTAGCGCCGCCTGTTGCACATTCACGCTATGGAGCGGTACTGTCGCCTCTGCCGTTCGTGGCAGAAGATAGTCACTCTGCTCAAACCAGATGGCGGACGGACGGTGGCCACTCTCTACGGTGAAGGTTTCGTTTTGATTCAGGGTGTACTCCCCTGCACTCAATCCACGACGCACCAAAATCTGATAGCGGGTGCCGAAACTGGCGCCGCGATAGCAGAGGGTCTGGTTGCGCACCTCAAACGAACCCTTGTAGTGCGGGGTGACCTGAAGATAGTCGCTGTAGTGGATCTCATGAATCGGCGTCAGCGGCTGATTGAAGTCGAGACAGAGTGCAGTCGACCCCCGTCCCACCTCACTATAACGGTTGTAGATTCGCAGTCTGCGGTCACCGCTTACTGCCAGTGCCAATAGCTCAATCTTCTCCGCCAGCCACGGTTCGGGGTGGAGCTGCTGCGCCAGTTGATAGGCAGAGAGCGCCGCTCTCTGCCACGACTCTTGCCACGAATGGCGCTCTTCGAGGGATCTTGCCACCACCAACAGACTCGCCACCTGCTCCTCATCACGCTCTGCCTGACGATAGGCGTTCCAGCCGGCGGTCGAGGCAAGGGGGTATGCCTCTGCACAGAGGGCGTTGCGTGCCAACCCCTGCCAGGCGTCATAACCTGCAGCCTGGTTGAGTGTCAGCTGCTGTCGATAGAGACCGACCGCAGCCGGGCACTCCCCTCTTCGCTCCATGAAGAGCGCAGCGGTTTCGAGCCAATCCACCGTTGTCGCCTCTGTGTTGGGATCTGATTGAAGGGTAGCGGCATAAGCGTCCGCCTCCCCCGAGAGATCGTTCAGGGTCTCCCCCTGCGCCAGAGGGGGAAACGAGATAGAGAGGAAGAGAGAGAGGATCCCCACGACACTGACCCAAAACCGATCTCTCTCTATCGTAAAAGTTCTCATCACCTCACCTCATGTTGTGCAAATAGAATCCTAGAATCCTATTACAGGGGAGATGCTCTTCCGGTTCAACCTCTTTTCGCGCTCTTTTCCCCTGCCACCCCAAGAAGAGCGATAATTGTCACAACAACAGGTGCATCCGATAAGAGGCTCGAGTATTATTCGCCCTATGAAAACCGTAATCACACTCCCCCCGCTTCGCTATTGGCTTCTGCTGCTGCCACTTCTTCTCACCTCTTGCGCCACCCTCCAGTCAGAGGGGAAGGCACCACCCGCGGATGGTGAGAAACCGGGCAAGGCAGCGACCCCAGTAATCGAAGAGGGGGAGAAGCAGAGCGCTGAGCCCCCCCCCCGCCAGCGGTGTCACCCCTGACCACGAGCTGAACGGGGATCTCATCTACCGTCTGCTTTTGGCCGAGTTTGCCCGCGCCCGGGGAGATGCACAACTGGCGAGCCGCCTCTTTCTCGAGAGCGCGAAAGAGATCGGGGATCACCGCCTCGCCCGCAGTGCAACCGAATCCTCCTTTAACGCCCACAACTACCCCGAGGCGACCGAGGCGTCTGAGCTCTGGCTCCAACTCGATCCCGATTCGGAGAGCCCCCACCGCTCCCTTGCCCTGCTGATGATCCATAAC
>JADFYS010000017.1 GCA_015232955.1 Gammaproteobacteria bacterium | reverse complement strand
TCGTTATGAAGCCTTTGAATAGAATGACTATTCATGCGGCTTCATGCCTTGAATAGCCACACTTCTCGACTCCCTGAAATCCAGTGTTTCCAAGTATCTTGGGTATAAACGGTTACCCTTCTGTGATGACATCGTATGGCGTTTAGAAAAAGTAGGCCAGCTCCAACTGGAGGTAATCTTGATGGGTGAGTGCGGCGACCGGATCCGCCCGGTTATCCCCGTCAAAGGCTCTCCCCTCCAGCGCCACTCTCCAGTGATCGTTGAGACGACGACTATATTCGATCGAAAAAATGTGCGAGCGGTAGTGGAGATCGTGGATCAGACCGGCAAGAAGCTCGCTTGAAGCGACATCATTCCAGAGGTAGCGCAGACCGAGAAAGAGATCCTTCTCAAACAGGGTCTGACTTAGGGATTGTTGTCGCTGATCGCGATGGAGTTCCATAATAAGGCCGAGATCGTGATCACCACCTCCGAGACCGTAAAGGGTATATTCAAAACCGGCTACCGCTGCAGCAAAGGCGAGAGATGCGGTTGAACGGTAGATCGCTTCCAGTTTCCAGAGCCAATCACCATGGATCATCTGGAGATCAAGGCCGCTCTGCTCCATCAGCTCATAGTAGGGGGCGATCTCACCCGTAGCCGTGGCGCGGTAGAGGGGTTGCCGCGAGGTCCCAGAGAAGTGGCTCAACCCTAAATCAACATCACCAATGCTACGGCTCCAGCGCAGGGCAAGATCTCTGTGCTTCACCCCCTCTGTCGCCTCATAGAGCGGTCTGCCCGGGGTGAAGGGGAGCGGTGGCCGACTCTCTTCTCCACCATACTCCAGCGGTCGAAACCGGGGCAGAAGAAAGAAGCTATAGGTACCGCTATCGCGGATGAGGGTAAATTTGATCAGGGGTTGTCCCAACTTATCCTCTCCATCCACCCCTTCGAGGTTATCACTCTGATTGATGACATCGACCAGGTGTTGTGACTCGGTCACCCCCCAGAAGAGACGGGTGATGCCGGCCTGAAACTCCCAATCGTCGCCGTAGGTGAGATAGTAGAGCTCCCGAATATCGCCATGATCTTTCGCCCCGTCACGCCCTCCACGAAAGTAGGGGTGAAAGGTGAGGCTCTGCGAACCATCGTCAGAGGCGTGGTGATACTCGGGAGAGATGGCAAACGAGGGGTAGCTCGTCTGTGGTGTCTGGGGGGTGGCGTCGTGGGTGAACTGCTGGTGAGTGAAGTTGATCTCCCCCCGCCACTCACCGCTCTCTGCCGTCATCGTGACGAAGAGAGAGAGCAGTCCCAAAACTGGTGGAAGGAGAGGGCGAGAGAGCACCATTATCGCGCCCTTTTGAGACTGTTTTTATTGAAGTCGGCATCACTCAGACCAGAGCCAAACTGGTAATCGCGAAACTCAAGAGTGGTCGATTTTCCGTTCTGGTGGTTGACCATCTCGAAACGATCCGCTCTCCAGTACTGGTCAAGGTACTGCTGATAATCACTCATCTCGAGCGTTTTGAGCAGGCTCTCCTTGCGGTCGTAGAAGTCGATCTTAAGGGCGATGTAGCGCTCCTGATCGATCCACGCCAGCTGTCGGGTGTAACCGGAGTTCTCATACCGGGGGGTGCGCTCCACCACAAAACAGTTGCGACCCAAAACCTCCTCATCCCGTAACCAGCGATAGCTGTACTTTGGAATCTCCTGCGATGAGAGATCTTCATAGGCGAACTCAGAACCCATAAACGGCCCCGACTTATTGCGAGAGGAGATCCGTTTGACCCGCTTGAGCGCCGGGAGATAGAGCCACTGCTCATCCGGCTCGAGGGCGTGAGAAAAGGTGAGCATCGCCGTTCCTTTGATATCGGCGGGGTGGTCAAAAATGGTCATCGACTTATCGCCATCTCCTGTCACCTCCAGCACCTGGGTGCGGACATTGCGCACCGACTCCTCCCCTTGACGGTTGCGCAGGGTCATCACCAGTTCGACACTGCTATCACCAAAGCCGCTGTCTCGTCGATCGGCCTCGGTGGCGATTGCCAACCCCTTCTCTTCAGCGGTTTCGGCCTGAAGCAGGGGGGAGACGAGGGCGGCGAGAAGGAGGATGGATGTCGCACTAAGTTGTGGATAGTTCATGGGTTAGATACCTCTCTATTCAGGTTGGGGAAGGTGGGTGGTCGGGGGGATCTCCTTCTCATGTTGGCGAAACTTGAGAAGCAGGGGGGGAAGGAGGAGAAAGTCGACATAGAGGGCGACGAGAATGACAATAGCGGTCAATAACCCCATTCCGGCATTGAGTTTAAAGGCGGAGAGGGCGAGGATGAAAAAGCCGGCAGCCAGGACCAGTGTCGTCACCACCAGCGCTTGGCCGACGCTGACAAAGGCGAAGCGAATGGCATCCTCTTCGTTCAGCCCCTTCTCGCGTCGGGCACGCAGATATTTCGACATAAAGTGGATGGTGTCATCGACGACGATCCCGAGGGTCATCGCCGTCACCACCGCCAGAGACATCCCCACCTCTCCCACAAACAGCCCCCAGAGGCCAAAAGAGATCGCAGCGGGTGCGAGGTTGGGGACGAGTGAGATGAGGCCGTGTTTGAGCGAACGGAGGGCGATGATCAGAATGAGGGAGATGAGGACGAGGGCGATTACCGTCCCCTTGAGCATACTTTTGACATTGGTCTTACCGATGTGGGCAAACATCACCGTCGGGCTGGCGCCATAAGTGAGCAGCTCTGGCGTGTTTTCGCCCATCCAGCTGTAGACTCGATCCTCGATCGCCAACACCTGCTGTGTTGTCAGGGTCTCCATCACCACGCTAATGCGGGTGGCAGATTTTTTGACATTGAGCTGGTTGTTGAGATCGAGGCCGTAGGGGAGTGACATCTCATAGAGAAGGAGATACTGCGCCGATAGCTGCTGATTCTCGGGAAGGCGGTAGAACGCCGGGTCATCACCGTGCATATTACGGTTGAGGCGCTTAATGGTATCGGTGATGGTAGAGACGAACATCACCTCCGGCTGTTGGCGTAACCAGTCGCTCAACTGCTCGACCTGTCGTAGAAAGTTGGGGTTGTTGACCCCGTTCGCCTCACCGCTATCGAGGGAGTAGTCGATGAAATACATCCCGGTCAGATTCTCCACCGTATAGTCGGTGGCACGGCGAAAGTCGATAGTGGTGTCAAAATATTGGACAAAGTTGTCGTTAAGTTCATTTTTGGGGATCATCAGGGCGCAGAGAATCACCGTCGTGCCGACCCCCCAGAGCAGTTTACGGTGGTGGGCGAGGACAAATTCGGCCAACTTCGCCATATAGCTATCGTGATGTTCTCCTAGGGGGGCTGCCCGCATCGGCAGGAGGAAGATGAGGGCGGGAAGGAGGGTGATCGAGAGGACGAAGGCGTACATCACCCCGATGGCAGCGATGTTGCCGAGATCGTGGAAAGGGGGGGCATCGGAGAAGTTGAGGGTGAGAAAGCCGAGGGCAGTGGTGACCGAGGTGAGGAAGATCGGAAGAAAATTGATGCGCAGACTCTCCATCATCGCCTGGTTCTTCTCCATCCCTTCAGAGGAGAGGTGGCGCCAGGTGACCAGAAGGTGAACACAGTCGGCAATGGCGAGCGTAAGAATGATGGTGGGGGCAGCCATCGTGGCCGGGGTGAGTTGAACCCCCATCCAGCCGGCGCTCCCCATGGCGGCGATCACCGAGAGGAGGAGGATGACAAAGGTGACGGCAGTGCCGGTAATGCGGCGAATCATCAGATAGAGGACAACAATCAGGGCGAGAAAGAAGAACGGCATCAGATGCTGCATATCCCACTTTGACGCCTCGGGAAAGGCGTTATTCATCATCGTGATCCCGGTGAGATGAAACTGGAGGAACGGATATTTCGCGGCCATCGTCTCTACCAGGGCACGGACGGAGGTGACAATCTCCGGGACCTCGGTCGCGGGATCGATCTCCGGGATCTGGACGGTGATATTGATCGCGGTAACCGAGGCATCAGGGTTGATCAGGCGGTTACGGAGTGCCGGTTCATGGATAGCGATCTCCTGCGCTCGTGCGAGATCCTCCTGATCCATGGACGCCGCACCCAGCACCAGATCCTCGACCATCATGTCATCCTCTTCAGCATAGGTGTGCTGAAAGTTGGTGATGGAGTCAACGCGGATAGAGTAGGGGGTCTGCCATGCGGCAGTGGTCATCTCCTCAATGGCGCCAAGGGTGCGCTGGCTGAAGACGACACCATCCTCCGGGGTGATCACAAGGAGGACATTATCATTTTTGGTATAGGTGTTTTGCAGCACCTCAAACGCCTGAAGTTGGGGGTTCTCCTTCTCAAAAAAGACACGGTAATCGTTATTAAACGAGAGTCTGCTTGCCCCTGCACCGAGGAGCAGCACGGTGATGATGGCGAGGGGGATCACTGCCAGGTATCTGCGGTGAATGGTCTTGATATAAGTCTGTAACATCGATAGTGATCCTTATCTCTGCGCTGTCTGCGGTGGATGGAGGGCGGTAAACTCTGGTGCGAACAGCTCCTGCTGCAGTCGCTCAAAGGTGGAGCGATAATCGAAATCGGCTGCTAGCGGTTGCCAGCCGAGACCGTCGAGAAAGGTGTGGCTACTCTTGAATAGTACCCCTTTGGGCGCCTCTACCCCCAGATCCTGAAACGGGATGTGAGTGGTCAGGAGATAGAGGTGGCCGAAGGAGTGTGCCCAGAGACTCATCACCACCTCTGCAACCGAGTGAAACTGATGGAGCACCAGCTTGCCATCGTCTACCGCTTTTTGTACCGGCCTGGTCACCAGCTTGAACAGGGTCTCCTCCCGTTGAAAGAGCTGAGTCTCTCGTTCGGCAGGTAGCTTCTCGCGAAAGGCGCTCGACATAATCGATTGAAAGTTGCGAAAACGGGTCGGGTTGAGGCTGACAAAGAGCCAGTGGGCGATGGCGATGGCGACTATCTGCTCCCTCGACTCTCCGTCGAAGGTGACTGCGCGTTGAAACAGTTCAACCAACTGGCTGCTGTTGTCAAGACAGACCGCAGCGCAGAGATCCTCTTTATTGGTAAAGTGCTGATAGATGGTGCCGCGGGAGCAGGCGGTTAACTCCGCCAGTCGCTCCATCGTCACCCCATGAAAGCCGTGATCATGCAGCAGCTTCTCCGCATGGTTCAGGATCTCACCCTCTCGCTGGCGAATTTCACGCTGTTTTCTGCTTAATGAGTCGTTCATTCAGCACAACTATAACCATAGTGATAAATTTTGACAAGGTGTCAAAAAAAATATTAACGACGGAGCTGGGAAGGGAGCACAACCGTCCGTTGTGAACAGCGCAGAGATCGGGGACAATAGCAGCTCTGCTTGGAGGTGGGGCAGTTCGTCCTCTCTCGCCCATCCGTCATTGCGCTTCTACCCTAAACTTAAAACTATCTATGTCCACGAGCACCATCGCTGCCGAGGTCCAAAAACGGCGGACCTTCGCTATCATCTCTCACCCCGATGCGGGAAAGACCACGCTAACTGAAAAGCTGCTCCTCTTTGGCGGAGCGATACAACTTGCGGGGAGTGTCAAAGGGCGCAAGGCGCAGCGCCACGCCACCTCGGACTGGATGAAGATGGAGCAGGAGCGGGGGATCTCGGTCACCTCATCGGTGATGCAGTTTCCCTATGGCGAAGCGATGATCAATCTGCTCGATACCCCGGGGCATGAGGACTTCTCTGAAGACACCTATCGCACCCTCACCGCGGTGGATTCTGCGCTCATGGTGATCGATGTCGCCAAAGGGGTGGAGGAGCGAACGATCAAACTGATGGAGGTGTGTCGTCTGCGCGATACCCCGATTATGACCTTTATTAACAAGCTCGATCGTGAAGGAAAGGATCCGATCGATCTTCTCGATGAGGTCGAGGATGTCCTCGGTATTCGCTGCGCACCTCTCACCTGGCCTATCGGCATGGGGAGAGGGTTTAAGGGGGTGTTTGATCTCTATCGTAACCGGGTCCACCTCTTTACGGCACAACACGGAGGAAAAAAACAGGAGGGGGAGGAGATCGAAGGGCTGGATAACCCCCGTCTTGACCAACTTTTTGGCGATCTTGCACAGGATCTGCGCGAAGAGATAGAGCTGGTGCAGGGGGCGAGTCACCCCTTTGAGCTCGAGTCCTATCTGCGTGGTGAGTTGACACCGGTGCTCTTCGGCTCTGCGATCAATAACTTCGGAGTACAGGAGATCCTCGATACTTTAGTCTCCTATGCACCACAGCCCCTGCCGCGACTGACCGCGAGTCGGGAGGTCACCCCGAAAGAGGAGGGGTTTAGCGGCTTCGTCTTTAAGATTCAGGCCAATATGGATCCGCAGCATCGGGATCGGGTCGCCTTTATGCGTATCTGCTCTGGCCACTTTGAGCCGGGGATGAAGATGCGTCATGTCCGACTTGATCGTGATATTCGTATCCCCTCGGCGATCACCTTTCTTGCCAACGATCGTGGTCACACCGAAGAGGGGTGGGCAGGGGACATTATCGGTCTCCATAACCACGGGACGATTCAGATTGGCGACACCTTTACTCAGGGAGAGGATCTCAAATTTACCGGAATTCCCCACTTTGCACCGGAACTATTTCGTCGCGCAGTGCTTAAGGATCCATTGAAAAACAAACAGTTATTAAAGGGGCTTCAACAGCTATCAGAAGAGGGGGCGACGCAACTGTTTCGACCGCTTCGCAATAATGATCTGATTCTCGGTGCGGTGGGGGTGCTCCAGTTTGATGTGGTAGCGCAACGCCTGAAAGATGAGTACAAGGTGGAAGCGGTGTTTGAGACCATTAGTGTCAACACCGCGCGCTGGGTCAGTTGTAGGGATCGCAAGCGGTTTGAAGAGTTTCAGAACAAGGCGGCCGACAATCTTGCTCTGGATGGGGGGGGCGATCTCACCTATATCGCCCCGACGCGGGTCAATCTTCAGGTGATGGAAGAGCGCTGGCCCGAGGTGGAGTTTCGCGCTACCCGCGAACACTAAACAGTTATATCTCCACGCCCGGTGGGCGCGGAGGTTTGTGGAAGGGGCTTCGGCGAGAAAGGGGGTGATCAGATCCCCAGCTTCTTCTCCAGATAGTGGATATTGGTCTCCCCATGCTGAAAATTGCAGTCATCCAGCAGCCGGAGGTGGAGTGGGATATTGGTCTTGATCCCCTCAATCGCCGTCTCAGAGAGGGCGGTCTGCATTCGGGCGATGGCGATAGATCTCTGATCGCCGTGGGCGATGATCTTCCCCACCATCGAGTCGTAATAGGGCGGAACGGTATAGCCGCCGTAGAGGTGGGATTCGATCCGAATTCCCGGGCCACCCGCCATATGGGCGCGGCTCACCTTGCCCGGTGAAGGCATAAAGGTCTCAGGATCTTCGGCATTAATCCGGCACTCAATGGCGTGGCCGTTGATGTGGATCTGCTCCTGCTGATGGGCGAGGGTCTCACCGGCAGCGATCCGCAGCTGCTCACGGACGATATCGACTCCGGTAATCATCTCGGTCACCGGATGCTCCACCTGCACCCGGGTGTTCATCTCGATAAAGTAGAACTCCCTGTTCTCATAGAGAAATTCAAAAGTCCCTGCACCGCGGTAACCGATGTCGATACAGGCCTGGGCACACCGTTCGCCAATCTCTTTGCGCTGTCTGTTGCTAATCCCCGGTGCCGGCGCCTCTTCGATCACCTTCTGGTGGCGGCGTTGCATCGAACAGTCCCGCTCCCCAAGGTGAATCGCATTGCCGTGGGTATCGGCGAGGATCTGAAACTCGATATGGCGCGGATTCTCAAGATACTTCTCCATATAGACCATACCGTTGCCAAAAAATGATTTCGCTTCGGTCTGGGTCAGGGAGATGGCCGAGAGGAGGGCGGCCTCACTATGGACGACACGCATCCCGCGTCCGCCGCCACCACCGGCTGCCTTGATGATGATGGGGTAGCCGATGTTGTGTGCAAGTCTGATATTGATCTCGTCATCTGCACCTAATGGTCCATCTGAACCGGGAACACAGGGAACCCCCGCCGCCTTCATCGCCCGAATTGCCGATACCTTGTCGCCCATCATCCGAATCGTCTCAGAACGGGGGCCGATAAAGGTGAAGCCGCTCTGTTCTACCCGCTCGGCAAAGTCGGCATTTTCGGAGAGGAAGCCATATCCGGGGTGGATCGCCACCGCATCCGTCACTTCAGCAGCGCTAATGATGGAGGGGACGCTGAGGTAGCTCTCACTCGAAGCGGGGGGGCCGATACAGACCGACTCATCGGCCATTAACACATGCTTGAGATCACGGTCGGCAGTGGAGTGGACAGCGACGGTCTTAATCCCCATCTCACGGCAGGCGCGGAGAATGCGCAGGGCGATCTCACCGCGATTGGCGATAACAATTTTTTCAAACATCAGCTCACTTCCTCTGTCGATGCTATTCGATGATGAACAGGGGTTGGCCAAACTCGACCGGAGAGCCGTTGTCCACCAAAATGGCTTTAATCACACCGGAGGTATCCGCTTCGATGGAGTTCATGATCTTCATCGCCTCAATGATGCAGATCACCTCACCGGCGTTTACGCTCTGACCCACTTCAGAGAAAGGTTTGGCCCCAGGAGAGGAGGCGCGGTAGAAGGTGCCGACGATAGGCGAAAGCTGCTGGTGGCCGGAGATCTCCTCAGCCGCCTTCTCCGTTTCTGCGACGGCTACGGCGGTGGGCGGGGGCGGCGGTGGGTAGTTGGCGGGAGCGGCAGCCCCATAGCGGCTGATTCGAACCGACTCCTCCCCTTCGTGGATCTCGATCTCAGCGATTCCAGACTCTTCCAGTAGTTCAATCAGTTTTTTGACTTTTCGTATATCCATCTCATTTCTCAAACAAAAGGTTGTATTAGATTCAGGAGGCTCTTTCCAGATAGTCGCAGGCGGCGTGAAGAGCCAGTTCATAACCGAGAGGTCCAAAACCGCTAATCACCCCTTGGGCGATATCTGAAAAGTAGGAGTGGCTGCGGAACGGCTCTCGACCGTGGATATTGGAGAGGTGTATCTCGATAAAAGGGATAGCGACCCCCTGAAGGGCGTCGCGCAGGGCGACACTGGTGTGGGTGAAGGCCGCAGGGTTAAAGAGGATAAAATCGTAACGGTCACGCGCCGCATGAATCTCATTCATCAGCTCCGCCTCACTATTACTCTGAAACGGGGTCAAGGTGTGGTGGGTGCGCTGACTGAGAGTGGTGAGATGCTGCTCGATATCCGCAAGGGTTGCGGTACCGTAGTGGTGTGGTTCGCGTAGCCCGAGTAGATTGAGATTGGGGCCGTTCAGAAGAAGGAGTTGAGCCATAATTCACCAGTGGGGGGCACGAATAGACAGAGTTCGAGAGCGTGCTCAGAAAAGTGGGGCAATTGTGCACCAATTCTGGGTACAAGTCTAGTATTACGCAATCTAATATTGATGATAGTGGTTTCTAGCCATGGGTTCCCCCCAACATCAGCGAATATAGGGACATTTAGAGACAGACGAACCGCCCCGTGAAATTTCGTCGTATTGTGGTTCAGTCTCTGTTGCTTTGCTCTGAACTCTGAAGCTGGCGAGCTATTTTGGTATACTCTACAACTATGGTCTATGTCGAAACCCAAATCCCCATCACTACGCAACATCGTGGTGCCCATGAGTGGCTGGTGCTACTCTCCGAAAATCGTAATGGTGATGAGATGAAGTTGATCCGTCAGGCGTGTGAGCTTGGGGATCACGCCCACGGGATACGGAGTCAGCGCCTCGGTGAGCCGTTTTTTAACCGGGCAATTGCCGTCGCCTCTATCATTAGCGGTCTCAATATGGATGCGGAGTCGATCGCCGCTGCGCTACTCTTTGAATTTGTCGAGAGCACCGATCTCACCATCGATAAGGTGCGTCAGGAGTGTGGCGAGACCATCGCCACCTTGGTGGAGGGGGTCATTCGGATGAATGGCATCGACGCTCTGCGCGAGGGGGGAGACGAGCAGAGTCTCCGTCTACCACAGAATGTGGAGAGCCTGCGTAAACTTCTGCTATCGATGGCAGAAGATATCCGCATGGTGCTCATCAAACTGGCGGACAAACTGCATCAGATGCGGATGATCCGCGAAAAGAGCGGGAAGAAACACTGCGCGGTTGCCCGCGATGTGATGCAGATTTACGCCCCTCTCGCCAATCGGCTCGGGATCTGGCAGTTGAAATGGGAGCTGGAAGATCTCGCCTTCCGCCATCTCGAGCCGGCCACCTATAAACATGTCGCCACTTTTCTCGACGAACGGCGAATTGATCGCCAGATCTATATTGATGCCTTTATTCAGGTGCTGCGCGATCAGCTGGAGCGGGAGGGGGTAGAGGCCGAGATCAAGGGTCGCCCCAAACATATCTACAGCATCTGGAAGAAGATGAGCCGGAAACGGATCAGTTTTCATGAACTCTATGATGTGCGTGCGGTTCGGGTGCTCACCCGTGATACCGCCTCTTGTTACCATGCGCTGGGTGTGGTTCACAGCCTCTGGCCCCATGTCCCCAACGAGTTTGATGACTACATCGCCACCCCTAAAGAGAACGACTATCAGTCGATCCATACTGCAGTGGTCGGACCACAGGGGAAGACGGTGGAGATTCAGATCCGTACCTTTGCCATGGAGGAGCACGCAGAGCTTGGGGTCGCGGCGCACTGGCGTTACAAGGAGGGTGGGCGCAGCGATCAGCAGCTGGAGAGTAAGATCGTCTGGCTGCGTAAGCTGCTCGAAGGGCGAGATGAGGAGAGTGCCGATTTTATCGACAACTTTCGCACTGAGATCTTCCAGGATCGGGTCTATGTCATTACCCCCAGTGGTGAGGTGATCGATCTTCCCCAAGGGGCAACGCCGATCGATTTTGCCTACTATATCCACTCAGAGGTGGGGAACCGCTGTCGGGGGGCGAAGGTGAACGGCAGGATAGTCCCGCTCACCTACCAGCTACAGAGTGGACAACAGGTGGAGATTCTCACCGCAAAGCAGGGAAGCCCCAGTCGGGACTGGCTTAATCCCCAGCTCGGTTTTATGGTTACCCCCCGCGCCCGGGCCAAGGCGAGAACCTGGTTTCGCGAGTTGGACACCGAACAGAACCTCAATGATGGTCGCTCCCTCCTCGACCATGAGCTGCAACGAATGGGGCAGCGCAAATTGGCACATGAGTCACTGCTCAAACATCTGAGATACGACAAGGTAGAGGAGATGTTGATCGCACTGGGGCGGGGAGATATCAGTAGCGCCCAGATCGCCACCGCCATTAGTCGTCTCACCAAGCCGAAGAAATCGAAGATTAAGCGCCAGCGTCAGCAGGCGGTTAAGAGAGGTGAGGGGGATAGTGAGATCTTTATTCAGGGGGTGGGAAACCTTCTTACCAAGCTTTCGGTCTGCTGCACACCGGAACCAGGTGACCCTATAGTCGGTTATATCACCGTGGGGCGGGGGGTGACTATCCATCGTCAGGAGTGTATCAATATCCTCAACCTTGCCGATGAACAGCGGCAACGCCTGATTGAGGTCAACTGGAGTGAGGAGGGTGGCGATCTCCTTGAGGCAGAGATTGAGGTTGAGGCGTACGATCGAAAATCGTTACTGAAAGATGTCTATACCATACTTGCGGATGAGGATATCAACATCACCGCCTCTCAGACCCTAAGTGATCCCAAAAGCCACATTGCACTGATTGGAATCACCCTTGAGGTGCGCGATCTCGGCCAACTCAGTCGTCTCCTCAACCGCGTCAATCAGCTCCCCAATGTGATTGAGGCGCATCGCAAGTAATGAGTGTCCGAACAGGAAGCAGTGTGGAACTCTCGTAGTGGATAAGCGGTAGCGCATCCACGCAGGGTACGCCCCCCTCAAAGGTGGATGCGCTTCGCTTATCCACCCTACATACGGGAGGTTGCCCATACTCCATGCCCTTGATACTGGACGGTTCACAACCACCCCAATCAGATTCAACCCAACCCAACCTTCATCCCTTGACGGGGCTCGTAGGGTGGATAAGCGGTAGCGCATCCACGCAGGGCACGCCCCCTCAAAGGTGGATGCGCTTCGCTTATCCACCCTGTCATTTTGGGTTTACTCATACTCCATGCCTTTGATGTTGGGCGGTTCACTGCCACCCCAGTCAGGCTCATACCAACCTTTTGCTACCGACTGGTGGAAAGATGACCAAGGCCAATCAATAACTCGTTTGACTAATTGATGCTTCACTGGATTGTAGTGAATGTAATCGATATGATTCTGCCAGTCCTGCTCATCGCGAATCTGATGCTCCCAAAATCGGCGTTGCCAAACAGGGCGTTCTCTGCGAGCATTAACGCGGGTATCCAGGTGACGCGAGACCCGCTTTTTTATTTCGCGCCACCGGCCTGAATAGTCGTTATCACCTGTTGGCATCCTCCAAATGCTGTGCAAATGATCGGGTAGGATGACGGCGGCTTCTATTTCAAAGGGGTGTTCATCCATGGTTTTCTTGAAGGCTTGCCGCAATAGGTTGATATTTTCTTCACGGTTAAACCAAGGTCTACGCCCCTTGGTGGTTAGCGTGAAAAAGTAAGTCACGCCTTCTGTTTTGAGCCGACGATAGTTGCTCATTGCTCGGTTTTCGCACTATTGATGCGTTGCAATTGCTCCTTGAGCCACCTCTGTTTTCACCTTTTATCCGGGGTTCAGCACCATCATCTTGGCCACCTGCATATCGTGGAGGGTGTGGGGGATACCTCCGACACCGAGGCCCGAGTGGCGAAGTCCGGCAAAGGGCATCCAATCGACGCGAAATGCGGTGTGGTCGTTGACCATTACCGCTGAAGCGTCGAGTGTGCGGTAGGTGTTGAGGGCGCGGTTGATGCTGTTGGTGAAGATCGCGGCCTGAAAGGCGAAGGGGAGGCTGTTTGCTGCGGCAACTGCCTCTTCCAGCTCGGTGTAGGGGGTGACGGTGACCACCGGACCGAACACCTCCTGTTGGGAGAGACGACAGGTGGGAGGGGGGTTGTAGAGTACCGTCGCCTGGTAACAGCTGTGGCTGAGTGCTTCCCCTCCTGCGAGCCGTTCGGCCCCGTCATCTATCGCCTCTTGTACCCAGCTGTCGACTCGCTGCAGTTCAGCGGGTTGAATCAAGGGGCCTATTTCTGTCTCTTCAGCTAATGGGTTGCCGATCACCTGTTTTTTTGCTGCGGTGGCGATAGCAGATGCAAGGTCATGGGCGATGGTGGTGTGGGCGAAGATTCGCTGTACCGAGACACAGACCTGGCCGGCGTGGTAGAACCCCCCTTTGACCAGCTTGGGTATGGCCGACGCCATATTGGCATCTTCTGCTACCAGTACCGGTGCAGAACCTCCGTGCTCCAGGGCGCAGCGGGCACCGGGGGCGAGCTTGCTGCGTAGCATCCACCCCACCCGTGCGCTGCCGATAAAGGAGAGAAATCCAACCCTCGCGTCGGCGACAAGTGCAGTACTGAGCGCACTATCGCGAATGACCAACGGTTGACACCACCCTTCGGGGAGACCCGCTTCGCGCAGGATCTCCACCATATTAAAACAGGAGATCGGTGTGGTTCGCGCCGGTTTGACGATGACCGGACAGCCGGCGGCGATGGCCGGTCCCACCTGATGGACAATCAGGTTGAGCGGATGGTTAAAGGCGCTAACGGCGACCACCACCCCGATCGGTTCGTGCTGGGTGAAGGCGAGACGACCGGCTGAAGCGGGGTTGACCTCCATCGGGATCACTTCACCGGCGGCCGTGCGTAGGGTCTCGATACAGATGCGGATCCCGTCTATCGCCCGTGCCACTTCGACTCTGGAGTCGATGAGCGGCTTCCCCCCCTCGGCAGCGGCATCGCGGGCGAGGCTCTCTGCCCGCTCTGCCATGAGTGTAGCTGCCCGTTCGAGGATGGCAATGCGCTGCGGTTGGGGGAGCCACTGTTTACGGTCAAGAAAGAGGGAGGAGGCGGTGTGGAGTGCCTTTTCGATCGCCGCACCAGCGGCGACCGTAACGGTTGCCAGCGGAGTGTCGTCGTAAGGTGATGTGACTTCAAGGGTTTCGCCGTCAGCAAGGGCGTGCGCAGAGTGCAGGTGACGCATAGTGGGGGATCTCCTCTGGTCAGGGCTGAATCAGCCGGCTCATTTCCTGAATTTCATGGTTTAAAATGCGATCATTGTCGGAGTAGTCTATCGCGACCTCTACCAGATGGACACCGGAAGCGGTAAAACAGTGCTCCAACAGATCCACCAGACTGTCACCCTCTTCGAGGCGGTGGCCGTGGGCACCATAGCTTTCGGCATATTTGACAAAGTCGGGGTTG
>JADFYS010000179.1 GCA_015232955.1 Gammaproteobacteria bacterium | reverse complement strand
GCCACCGGAATTATCGTAGAGCGCCCACCCATTTACAATACCTTCACAGTGTCCAACTGCGGATTTTAGGTTGAACGCTTTTAGTAGTGAACCACACGATGAACCAACCCCAAAATATCCGCAAAAATATACACCCAACTCTACCACGGTTATGTTCTCGTAATAACCAATAAATGGGATTATCCTAAAGTTCGCAGATGGACACCGTGAAGGTATTGTAAATGGGTGGGCGCTCTACGATAATTCCGGTGGCACAACGCAACTATACCCCACCAACAGACTGTAATTGGCGCTTGACTATCGTAACCTATAGGAGATAACAGTGCAGAGTGAACAGCTGGAGATCTCCTCTTTTCTGACTCGTCACCCCCCTTTTGACACGCTTCCTCCCGAGGCGAGGGATGAGATGGCGCGTCAGGTTGAGGTCTCCTATTTTCGCGCCGGTGGCGACATCCTCTTTCTTGGACAACCGATTGCAGCACTCTATCTTGTGCGCAGTGGTGCGGTGGAGACCTTTCGTCGCAGTGGTGAACTCTATAACCGTTTGAGTGAGGGAGGGATCTTTGGCCAACTGGGGTTGATGATGAACCATCGCGTCCGTTTTCCGGTCAAGGCGCTTGAAGATAGCCTGCTTTATGCCATTCCCGCTGAAATTTTTCATGACTACTGTGATCGCTTTGAGACTTTTGGCGACTATTTTGAGAGTGAAGCCTCCTCTCTTCTCCACCGCTCTGTGCTCTCTCTTCGTCAGGGGAGTGATCTCATCTCGACCGAAGTGGGATCGCTGATACAGCACCAATCTGTTGAGGTGGCTCCAACCATTACTGTTCGTGCTGCGGCGGAACAGATGACTCAAAAGCAGGTCCCGGCACTGCTTGTGGTCGCTCAAGAGGGTGCTGAACGACACCTCCTTGGGATTATCACCGATTATGAGTTGCGCAGTAGAGTTCTCGCTCTGGGCCTCCCGGCAACCACCGCTGTTGCTGAGGTGATGGCAACTCATCTACCAGCGATCGATACCAATGACTATCTGTTCTCTGCGATGCTCACCATGTTGCGTGAAAACGCACACCACCTGCCGGTGTTACAGGGGGGAGTTCCTGTTGCCGTCCTCTCTCTCACCGATCTGGTACGGCAAGAGTCGCAGAGCAGTCTGCTTTTGGTGCGAAGCATCTTCTCCCAACCCGATGTTGATGGTCTCGAGCGGTTGGCGCAACAGCTCCCTGCCGTCTTTTCGCGGATGGTACAGGCCGACGCCAACTCGCACATGATCGGTAGTGCGATGGCGGTGATTGGTCGAAGCTTTAAACAGCGGCTACTGGAGCTGGCAGAGGAGGCCATCGGTCCGCCACCTCTCCCCTACTGTTTTCTTGCACTCGGTTCAATGGCGCGAGACGAGCAGCTGATCTATACCGATCAGGATAACGCCCTGATACTCGATAACAGCTACAATCCAGAGGCGCACGGAGACTATTTTGCGCAGTTGGCGCAGTGGGTTAGTGATGGTCTCGATCGTTGTGGCTACCGTTACTGTAGTGGCGGGATTATGGCAACCAATCCGTCATGGCGTCTAACCCTGAATGGCTGGAAAGAGCAGTTTAACCGCTGGATAGAGGAGCCGGATCCCCGCGCCCTGCTCAATAGCAGTATCTTTTTTGATCTCGATGGTGTCGCGGGAGAGATCGCATGGGGAGAGTCACTGCGGCGCTATATTGCCGGTAAAACCCGCGATAACGGCCGCTTTCTCGCCTGTCTCGCCCGCAATGCCCTCAACCGAACGCCGCCACTCGGTTTCTTTAAAGGTTTTGTCCTCGAAAAAGATGGTAAGCACAACCATGTGATCAACCTCAAGCGACGGGGAACCGCACCATTAACTGATGTGATTCGTGTTCACGCCCTGGCTGTCGGCAGTGACCGGGTCAACTCTTTTGAGCGTATCGAGGAGATAGCGGGAAAGAAACTGCTACCACAGGGTAAGGAGCGGGATCTGCGCGACGCCCTGGAGTTTATCGCTATGGTTCGCATCCGCCATCAGGTCAAAGAGATTGCAGCAGGGGAAGAGGTGGACAACAGTATCGACCCTGAAGCGCTATCCGGGTTTGAGCGACGAAATCTGCGAGAGGCGTTCGAGATCCTCAGTTCGGCGCAGAACTTTCTCAAATACCGCTATCACGCCGCAATGGCCCGAAATAGAAAGGTTTAGTTTGCGGAGTTGGGACGAACACTACCGGGAGGCGTTGCGAGTGTGCAGCGATCCACTGCTGCGTGACTTCTATGGTGCCGGGGTGGTGCAGGCAGAGAGTACAGTGGATGAGGTGCCACTGCTGGCAATCGACTTTGAGACCACGGGAATGGATCCTCAGCATGACGCCATTATCAGCATCGGTGCGATACCGTTTACCCTCAGAGCCATTCGTTGCCGGGAGGCGCAGCAGTGGCTGGTTCAGCCGGATCGAAAGTTAAGAGAGAAGGGGGTGACACTACACGGTATTACCCATGCCGAACTCAATGCCGCCCGCCCCTTCACAGAGGTACTTGAAACACTGTTACCGTATCTGGCGACGCAAGTGGTGGTCGTCCACTACCACCCGCTGGAGCGTCTCTTTCTCGAACGGGCGGTAGAGGAGGTGACGGGGGAGAAGCTCCGTTTTCCGATGATCGATACCATGGTGCTTGAGAAACAGCAGCTGCAGCAACAGCAGCCGCTTCTCCAGCGCCTGTTTCACCGTCCCCTACCATCATCACTTCGCCTTGGCGATTGCCGTCGACGCTATCGCCTTCCCCACTACCGTCCCCACGATGCCCTCACCGATGCCCTTGCGACAGCCGAGCTATTTCTGGCACAGATGAGCCACCACTACCCGACAGCAGTTCGCGTCGGGCGGCTCTGGTGTTGAGTCGGGATGAGCGACCGCCCTGCCCGCTGGCTCTGAAACAGGCTAACGCGGTTCTGAGCGCAGACCCATGAGCAGGCTGACACACATTAGCAGCAAGACAAAGGTGAAGGGAAGACCGGTGGAGATGGCACCCGCCTGAAGCGCTTCGATCGCCTCGGTACCCCCTATCCAGAGAAGCACCGCCGCAATTACCCCTTCAACAGAGGCCCAGAAGATCCGTTGCGGTACCGGCGCATCAATCTTCCCCCCAGCGGTGATGCTGTCAATAACCAGCGACCCGGAGTCAGAGGAGGTGATAAAAAAGACCAGGACGAGAACGATGGCAATTACCGAAAGCAGAGTCCCCATCGGCAGTTGATCAAACATCTGGAACATCGCCAGAGGGACTTCGGTCAAACCGTTGGTTCCAAGGGCTCCGACCTTATTCACCACCTGATCCAGAGCAATTCCGCCATAAATGGACATCCAGAGCAGCGTCACCAAAGTCGGAACCAAAAGAACCGCGATAATAAATTCACGAATGGTACGACCTGAGGAGACGCGGGCGATAAACATCCCGACAAAAGGTGACCAGGAGATCCACCACGCCCAGTAGAAGACGGTCCATCCCTGAAACCACGCCTCGTCCTCTCGTCCGTGGGGGTTGCTCAGTGGGATGATAGAGCTGAGGTAGGCACTAAGTGTGGTGCCGATGTTGCCCATCGCCACTGCAAAGCCGATAAGGGCGACCAGGATGAGCAGGGCAAAAGCGATAATCATATTGAGGTTACTCAGGAGTTTAACACCCCCCTCAATCCCTCTGATTACCGAGATGATTGCCAGACTTGTAACGCCAATGATCACCATAATCTGCAGCCCCAATCCCCCTTCTATCCCAAAGACATGGGTCATTCCGGCAGCGGCCTGTTGTGCACCCAGCCCGAGTGAAGTGGCCAGACCAAACAGGGTTGCAAGAACGGCGAGGGTATCGATGATATGTCCCGGCCAGCCCCAGGTGCGATCGCCCAGCAGCGGGTAGAAGATGGAACGGATCGAGAGAGGCATCCCCTTGTTGTAACAGAAGAAAGCGAGAGAGAGCGCCACCACACCGTAAATAGCCCAAGGGTGGAATCCCCAGTGGTACATGGTGGCACCCATCGCCATCTCTGCGGCTTCCGGAGTGTTGGCGGTAACCCCCAACGGGGTCTTGTACCAACCGGTCATATAGGCGACCGGCTCAGCCACGCTCCAGAACATGAGGCCGATTCCCATGCCGGCTGCGAAGAGCATCGCCAGCCAGGAGAGGGTCGAGTGCTCGGGTACCGCGTCAACACCACCCAGGCGGATAGAGCCGTAAGGGGAGAGGGCAATCGCGATACAGAAGATGACAAAGATATTGCCAGACCAGATAAAGAGGGCGTCAAAGGTGCCGATAATATCCCACTTCAGACCGTCCAGAGTCGCTTTCGCGGTTGCCGGATCGGTGATGAGGATGGCGATAAGAAAGAGCAGGATAAGCCCAGCGCTCAGGGCGAAGACCGGATTGTGGATATCAAAGCCCCACTTGCGGACATTGTCCTGACCGACCTCGTAGTCGGTGTTGTCTATGCTGTACTTGTCGAGATTTTGATTCATGCTTCCTCCGCATAATTATGGTGATGTGGTGGACAGACAGAGATGTTGAGATGCCTGACAGTGGTGTCAAAATTTGCCACTGGGCGTAGTAGATGCCCGTTGATTTTATGTGACGAAGGTCTATGGTAACGCGTTGAAGGAGAGCGGGTCAATTAGGAACGGACTGCCCTTTCAGGTATCTGGGGTATAGGTGGATAGCAAGGTAACAAAAAACAGAAGAACACACACGATGTATGTGGTTATCTTTCGCGCCCAACAGATCCCGTGGCTCAATACCTCAGCGGTCTCCATTGAACCTAAAATCCGCAGTTGACCGCTGCAGTCCATCCATGGACATCAACCACTATTGCGCGTCGTTGTGCCTCGGCTTTGGCCTCCTGCGTCGCCCTCGACAATTGCTCCTCGGCAAGTGTTCCCGACTTTGCCCTCGACAATTGCTCCTGCATTGTTCT
>JADFYS010000178.1 GCA_015232955.1 Gammaproteobacteria bacterium | reverse complement strand
CTGCTTTTTTAACCCTCACCCCTACCCTCTCCCGCTGGGAGAGGGAGATCAGGTGATGGGGTCTGAACGGTTACCTCAATTTTCAGATCTCCAGTCCTGACGAGAGTCTTTTAGGAAGAGGGGGAAGTACGAGATGTTCAATGGCCACTTCCCCCGTTAAGGGGCTGATTTTAGGGTGACAGCACTTCATAACTTCCTTTACAATAAGCGCTCAAGCACGCTGTTTTTTAAGAGCGGTTGTGGTAGTCTGTAGCCGATTTGAGCGTTCCAGACAGATGTTTATCGTATCGTAACCTGTAACTATCCGTGTTCAGGATATACAGATGGGGAATATATTGATTTTACAGCGATTTTTTCCATTCTTCTTGCTGTGCTCACTACTGCCACTACCCTTATTGGCGGCAGAGTATGGTCCTGTGCGGCAGGGAGAGATGCTCTACAAAATTGCAGGGCAACTACTAGGTGAACAGAGTGACGAGACACAGCGTAACAAAGCGATGCTGGCTCTAATTTCACTCAATCCGAGCGCATTTAGTGATCCATGCAACATCAATACCCTTCAACAGGGTGCGCGTCTGTTAGCACCCTCAATCTTATCTATGCAGAGCATGCAGGTATCTGAACTTGAAAGATTTATTCGTCAACAGTATGATGCATCCTCTTTTGGTGAGAACAGAAGTTGGGCTTGCCAGATAATCGCTGACGCTGCCGCTGACCTCAGGCAGAGACAAAAAGAGGAGGGCAGAGGTGTTGCGGAGATACCTGAGACGAAAAAAAACCTCCAGACAGTGACAGATCATCCCCCCTCTACCGTCGCCGCACCGCTGTCGATTGGAATTACGGCAACAGCCAGTGCGAAGGTAGAGGACTCAGTGACTCAACCGGAGCTTTCATCTCCTCAAACCCCTCTCCCTATCACGAATACCCCCCCCTCGATCTCGAAGCCGACGCTTGAAAGCAGTCTAGAGACAGAGTTGATAGACGCTCCCTCTTTAATTAAACCCGAGCTTGCACAGAGAGAGGAGGAGTCTCTATCTGCGGCTTCAGAAGTTACCCGTCAGCGCCGTTCTCAAACAGAAATTGCATCCGATAACAGCGAAGATGAACTACCGGCACAAAATATCTCATTGGGGAATAAGCGTGAGATTACCCCCATACAACCGCCCGCTCTACCCGTTGCGGTAGAGCCGACAGTGGAGGAGGAGGGGGGTGAGACCCAGAATAGATCAGATCTAATGAAGTTAGAACCCTCAAACGATACGCTTTCTCCCATACCCGTAGATGGTGATAACAGCGGTTTAGGCTATGCCACTCTTTCGTGGATGAAAGTTGAGCAACTTCTTCAGGGAAAATGGCAACAGCGTACCCATCCCGACAATGATGCCTGGATAGAGATCTGGCCTAGCGGTCATGACATTAGTGACTCTGACTACCAGATAATGGCGATTATCTCTAAAAAATCTACCAGTTATACACTTGCTGTTGAGAAGATGCTCGAGGTCTTTGCCGAACAGCGTTTGAATCTGGTGTTAACCTTGATTAATATCAATACCGAAAAAGATTTGGCATTAGATGCGCTCTCCTATGCAGAGCAACATGAGGTAGATCTCCTCTTCTCTCTCGGTTCACAATCCGAAGAGATACTTCATACCCACTACCAACAGGGGATCATTCCGGTGGTCACTTGCACCAATAAAGATCCTGTGTTGCTAGGACAGATTGCGAGCTATGATGGGGGGGGTAAAAACTCTAATATCGCCTATACCTCTCTTAATGTACCGCTCTCGGTCCAGTCCCAGTATCTTCGTCTTCTCAAACCGGAGTTAGCGGTTGTCGCGCTAATGTATAATAAAAACCACAAGCAGGTGATGAAGACCGAGGTGGGGCCGACCCGAGCTGTTTTTGAGGAGGAGGGGATTACTGTGCTTGATGTTGCGGTTGAGCATATCTCCACCGCCAGCCAGACTTTGGCAGAGCAGATACCATTGGTGATCGCTCAGATGAAAACTATAGATCCCGAGTTAAAAAACAGTATCTTCTGGATGACCAGCAGCACGGCGGTCTTTTCCCACATGACCACGATTAACAACTATACGGGGCGTGTACCGGTTTTGGCATCTATACCCAACGCAGTGGGGGAGGGTGACGATAGTGCCGTTATCGCCTTTGGTATCGATCGTCGCAGTAATGCCCATTTGGCCTCGCTCTATGCAGTATCAATACTTAAGGATGGGGTCAAACCGGGTGCCCTCAAAGTGGGGGTAGTCACTCCGCCAGATATTTCGATCAACCTTCGGGTGGCAAAGAAGATCGGGCTTGAGATCCCTTTTCGCTTTCTTGAAAACGCCACTTTTGTCTATGACTACGAGGGTAGGGTGGTCAGAGACTTTGGTAAGAGTGTAATTCGCTAATGAAAAAAATTAGTCAACTGCTCGTTTTAAATGCGCCTCTGCTCTTTGTTGAGTTAATGACCATCCTCCTGTTGGGTTTTATCGCATATGGTGAGGCCAACCGAAAATTTGAAGAGTTTCATCTTGGGAAAATGGCCTCTCAGGTGGAGATTATAAAGAATGCACTGGATCCACAACTGCAAGCGGGGATACCGATGTCCCAGTTTGGTGGCTTTAACTCGTTGGCAGATGCGCTGGTTCAGTCTGACCCCTATATCGATTCGATTGTGGTGAAGGATATTCAGCAAGAGGAGGTTTTTCGGCGAACGACAACGGAGGCTCCACCATGGAGTGGAGAGGAGCTTAATCTGGATAAATTCGCCCAGAGTTCGTTTTCATTCTTCCGTTCTCCCCAGCGCTATCGGGTCAAACTAGGTGTTACCGGTAAGTTTGGACCTGCGGGATCGATTGAGCTAGAGGTACAGAGTGAAGCGGTACATGAACCGATTCGTCAATCATTTACCCAGATCGCGGTGATTAACGGTATTGTCTTGCTGATATTCTCTTCTCTGGTACTGCTCTTTGGTGCGTTTTCCAGGGGAAATCTTAAACTGGAACAAATTCAAAAAAAGGTACTCAATTTTTTATACCTTATCAGTTTTATTGTGATCTCTACGGTCATTGGCAGCTCTGTTTTTAGCATCTATGAACAGGGGGCCAGCGCAAAAACTGAAGCACTTTCCAACGCTCTTGCACAGCGGATTGAGGCGATACTACAGTTGGGTGTTAATCTTGATGATGTAAGTGGAATCAACAGCGCATTCAGCGACTATAAAGAGAACAACCCTGAGATCAATGAAATTGTCCTAATCAAAGGAGAGGAAGTTCGTTTTGCAACGATGGACGAACGGGTCGGTCAGAGATATCAGCCGATGGAGGACAGTTATGAGTACCGTCAGCAGCTTCAGCAGGGGAGAGGTGATGCTTCCGGTTGGGATCTGGCGATCACCATTCCAATCTCTATCGTCAGAGACGCAATTATGAGTCGCCTGAATGAGTTTTTAGTTTTGATGCTGGCTTGTGGACTTATCTCATGGATCTTTCTCGATGCTGGAACTGGTTTAACCCAATGGGTTACCCATCGAGAGCAACACTCAGAACATCAAGGTCTCTCCGGGAGTGGCTTTGAGGTGGGACTACAGCTGGTTAAACCCGCCTATTTTCTGATTGTCTTTACCAGTGCTTTACCGGTCTCATTTTTACCACAGCTGGTGACAACTCTCGCTGCTGAATCGACCACAGGTATTGCCAGTGCGACCCTCCCTTTTACCATTTTCTACTTTATCTTTGCAGCAACGCTTATCCCTGCAGGAAGATATGCTGAAAAGGTTGATCTCAAAAAGATGATGGCGATTGGCTTTGCTGCAGAGTTGATAGGTCTTCTTTTTATCGCGGCCAGTGACAGTTACTGGTTCCTTACCCTGGGACGAGCTTTCTCCGGCTTTGCACAAGGGATATTTCTCATCGGCCTTAACTCCTATACCCTCTCCATTACTCCACGGGAGCATCGAACCAAAGGGGCTGCCGTCAAGGTTAACGGCAGGAATGCTGCTCTGATTGCTGGGACCTCCATCGGTGCTCTGCTCTATGCCTATATCGATTATCAGACTATCTTCTTTGTTGCTGTGGCGATCAGTATGGTCGGCATTCTCTACCTATGGCAGCTGGTACCAAATGTTCAAGATCTCATAGCGACTTCAGATGTAAGCAGCCTCAGAAAAGGGAAAGGGAATAATCTAAAAGAGGATCTTGTCGCTGTTGTCAAAGATGGTGAGTTTTTAAAGACCCTGATCTTTGTCGGGCTGGTGGGTAAAATGGCCATTACCGGGGTCATTATGTTCGCTATCCCCCTAATTCTCTCTGGGCGGGGGGTAGCCTCAGAAGATATTGGTCAATCGATTATGCTCTACTATGTCGCCTCGATCGTTATCACCCGTTTTGCCTCTCAACAGGTCGACGCATCCGGAGCCAGTCGTGTAATGCTCATAGCCAGTGCCGCTATTGGTGGTCTGGGCATGATTCTAATCGGGATCACAGGTGTAACTGCTTGGCAGTACAATGACCTGTTTCCCGGTTTTAACCTCTTTATCGAGGGGGTTCTCAGCTTTAACCACTATATCCTTCAGCTTGGTATAGCGGATGTGAATGAGTACATTGTTCTGTTAGGGATCATTCTTGCCGGTATCTCGAATGGGATGATGGCGGCACCGATAATGACCCATATCGACAAAACCGATGTCGCCCATAAATATGGAAATAAAGCAGTAGCTGCAACCTATCTCTTTCTTGAGCGGGGAGGGCATGTGGTCGGGCCAATGGTAATCAGTTTTATGTTGCTTTTTACCTATGAGACAACGCTGGGGATTGCGCTCTTCGGTATGATTACACTCTTACTAAGCTTGTCGTTTTTAATCACCTCTAAACAGGCGTAATCTCCCTAATTAATAAGAGGTCAGGATTATCCTAAAATCCGCAGTTGACCGCTGCATATTTCTATCAACACAATGATTATGCAATGAAATTCACAATATACCAGCTTCACCT
>JADFYS010000177.1 GCA_015232955.1 Gammaproteobacteria bacterium | reverse complement strand
TATTTACCCGCAATGCGCCGCCACAAATGCGGCATTCGCGGTGTAGCGCAGTTCACCCAAAAGGTGAAGCTGGTATATTGTGAATTTCATCGCATAATCATTATGTTGATAGATATGTGCAGCGGTCAACTGCGGATTTTAGGTTTATTGTGCAGTTGGCGGTAAGATCTTCTTTCTCTTCTTCGGCTTCGGCTTGGTCCGTTTTTTGGGGATCCCTTTCGCCTCTTCTTTTTCAGGAGTCGCCTCTCTAGCCCCTGCACCCCCCCCATCGAGAGTGATATTAAGCGGCTTTCCCGCTACCCGCGCCTTTTTCAGATCATTAAAGATCTCCTTCGGCATCCCTTCAGGGAGATCCACCAAGGTGTACTCCTCAAAAATGGCGACTCTGCCGATATACTTCCCCTCAATCCCCGCCTCATTGGCGATCGCCCCGACAATATTCCCCGGCTTGACCTCATCACGGCTCCCCACCGCCAATCGATACCGCTCCATCCCTTTTTGCAACGGCTCAAGCGTCTCTCTCTTATCACTGCGCGCTCTCCGTCCCTCTGCAGGAGGGGGTGCGGGTTCACTCCGTCCCCGTGGCGCCTTTGCCGCCCCCTGCCTTGGCTCCACCTGCTGCTGCAGCAGAAACGGCGTATCCCCCTGAAGGAGATGAGCCAATGCTGCCGCAACCTCAAGTGCCGGGGTATTGTGCTCTTTTTGAAACTGCTCGATGATCTGGTAGTAAAAGCCCAACTCTTCTGTGGCGAGGATATCGCTAATCTTCTGTTTAAAGCGGGAGATGCGCTGATCATTGATAGTCTCGGTTGAGGGTAGCTCCATCAAATCGATCTTTTTGCGGGTCGCCTTCTCAATCGCCAACAGCAGCCGTCTCTCCCGAGGGGCGACAAAGAGGATGGCGTCACCCTCCCTTCCCGCACGCCCTGTCCGCCCTATCCGGTGAACATACGCCTCGGTATCGTAGGGGATATCATAATTGAGGACATGGCTTATCCGCTGCACATCCAGCCCCCGTGCCGCAACATCGGTGGCGACCACAATATCTATCTTCCCCTTTTTCAGCTGCTCTACCGTCCGTTCACGCTGCTGTTGCGGGATATCACCGTTCAGTGGTGCAACCGCATACCCACGCGCCTCCAGCTTCTCTGCCAGCTCCAGCGTTGCTGTCTTGGTGCGCACGAAGATGAGCATCGCTTCAAACGGCTCCGCCTCAAGAATTCGGGTCAGCGCATCGAGTTTGTGGTAGCCACTCACCAACCAGTAACGCTGACGGATGGTCTCTGCGGTCGTGGTCTTGACCTTAATCGTCACCTGAGCCGGATCCCTGAGATACTGCTGGGCGATACGCCGAATCTGCTGCGGCATCGTTGCAGAGAAGAGGAGTATCTGGCGCTCCTCCGGAGCCTGCTGCATCACCCACTCGACATCATCAATAAACCCCATACGCAACATCTCATCTGCTTCATCAAGGGCCAGTGTCTGGAGATGATCCAGCTTCAGTGTCCCGCGCCGAATATGATCAATGACCCGTCCGGGGGTTCCCACCACCACATGGACCCCCCGTTCGAGGGAGCGGAGCTGCCCCCGATAGTCCTGGCCACCGTAGATGGGGAGGACATGAAACCCCTGAAGATAGGTCGCATACTTCTGAAACGCCTCTGCCACCTGAATCGCCAGCTCCCGCGTCGGTACCAGCACCAGGACCTGAGGTCGGCGCAGCTTGAGATCGAGCCGAGAGAGGAGAGGCAGGGCAAAGGCTGCGGTCTTACCGGTACCGGTCTGGGCCTGTCCCACCAGATCCCGCCCCTCCAGGAGCAGTGGTATCGTCTCCGCCTGAATCGGCGACGGAGTCTCGTAACCGACCTCGTCCAGCACCTTGAGCAGCTGTGGTAGAAGTTGGAGTTGATGAAAAGCGGTAATGGGTTCAGATGTCGTCATGATGTAAGCCTGTGTTTCCCGGGCAGATGTTAAGAGTAGGGGCCAGATCTCTTCCCGAAAAGCGTATACCGGCTCTTAGCAAAAGTTGGACCGGGGGATCTTATGCTATTTTCCGAGTGACATGGTGACTCAAAGCGGATAAATTGTGCACCGCGTGAAATTATCCCTACCCAACATTGTCAGGAGACAGATTATGCCCCCCTCAACCCCATCACTGCTGCCGCTGCTTCTGGTTGGGCTACTGCTCTCCGCGCCGATCCACGCAGGGTGGCAGGATCTCCTCGACAGCGCCATTAAGGAGGTGGATCAGTATCAGTCGCAACAGGGCGGCGGAAAACAGAGTCTCCTCCCCCCCGAAACCATTATCAAAGGGCTGAAGGATGCCCTTGCCCAAGGGACGGAACAGGCGGTCTCAACTCTCGGTACAACCGACGGCTTTTTGAAAGATGAGACGGTGCGTATCACCCTCCCCGAGAAACTGGAATCGGTGACCAAGGTCCTCGATAAACTGGGACAGAAACAGCTCGTCACCGAATTTGAGGAGACCATCAACCGTGCGGCAGAGAAGGCGGTCCCGCAGACGGCTGCCATTCTTGGTGAGAGTATCCAGAAGATGTCGATTCAGGACGCGCAGGGGATTCTCAACGGGGGTGACTCCGCGGCCACCGACTACTTCAAACGGAGCAGTAGCGGCAGCCTTAGCGACGCCCTGCTCCCGATTATTCAGGAGGCGACAGCAGGGGCAGGGGTCACCTCCCTCTATAAAACCCTACTCAGTAAGGTCGGCTTTGCCGCAAACTACATCGATATGGATCAGCTTGACCTGGATAAGTATGTCACCCGCCAGACACTCTCGGGGCTTTTTACAAAAATCGCCGTTGAAGAGAGACTAATTCGTCAGGATCCCGCCGCCCGTGGCACGGCTATCCTTCAGGATGTGTTCGGATCCTTAACCAAGAAACCATAACGGTTATAAATGGATAGTGAATCCTCACTATTGTTGAACGCTATAGCCCAGAAACCACCGCTGAGGCTACAGCATTCAATCTACAAATGAGATATAGTGTAAAGCAGACTTGATATCTGGGAAGAATGGACTACAATTGTCCCTAATTGAGCGTAATTGACCCAATCCGGAGAGCATGGCCATGATTACCATTAACAACGATTCCCAGAGTCTGGGCACCCAGCAGATCCTAAATAGTAGCCAGAGCAAGACCGAAACAGCTATCGAGCGACTCGCTTCAGGCAAGCAGCTTAACAGTGCCAAGGATGATGCGGCCAACCTTGCTATCGCCCTCAAGTACGCCTCCGAACTCAGCTCAGGTCAACAGGCGTATCGCAATATCAACGACGGTATCTCGATGCTTCAGGTGGCTGAGGGGGGGTTAGGTGAGATGAACCAACTGGTCGGCAGAATGGAAGAGTTGGCGATTCGTAGCGGTAATGGCAGCCTCAACAGTGACGACCGCTCGGCGTTGCAGAGTGAGATGGACGGTCTTCAACAAGAGGTGATGCGTCTTGCAGAGGCGACCACATTTAACGGTAACCCCCTCCTGAGTGGCGGCGATCCGCTCCAGTTGCAACTGGGAACGGAGGCCGGAGATGGACTGACTGTAGCCGGAATTGATGCCACCGCAGAGCTGGGAGGGCTCGGTTTCGGTACCATCGATATCTCTTCAGCTGCCAGCACCCCGGCCGCACTCGATATTATCGGTCAGGCTCAGACCTTCATTAGTGACAGTCGTGGCTCCATTGCCAGTAACATGAACCGCATCGAGAGCGCCGCCGCATCGCTTCAGGTTGAACAGGAGAATGTCGCTGCAGCCAAAAGCCGCATTGAAGATGCCGACTACGCCCGCCAGATAGCGGATCTGACTGCCAGCATGATTCAGAATCAGAGCGGACAGGCGATGCTGGCTCAGGCCAATGTCTCTTCACAGACCGCAATGGCGATGCTCAACATCTAGACCGCGACAGAGCCGCTTCCCGCATCTGCGGGAATCTGGCTCAATCACTGTTTCAACCGTCTCTCTTGGCCAACAATCGCAGCTGCTCTATGCGCCTGCGCTGCAACTCCTCCCCTATCGCCTTCCCTCTAAAACCTGCCGCGATTATCGCTTGCGACTCAACCGCCATCACCGCCTGAAAGTAGTCCCGTAACCGTTGCGGTTGGCGATAGTGGTTATCGGCGAACCCCTGACGCCCACGAGAGTCCGCTTCACAGGCGAGAAGAAACTGCTCCAGCCGCTGCGGCCGACGAAAGAGATCGAGCTGCTGAAACAGTTTGAGCACGGTCTCCGGCCTCAACTCCTCGGCACGGTGGTAGAGGCCGTGATAGCGGGTCACCAGTCGTGCCAACTCTGTCACCCTGGAGGGGACTTTTAGCCGCCGACAGAGCTCTTTTACCAGCTTCTCCCCCCGCTCTTCATGGGCAATATGCCGTGGCAGAAGATCTACAGCAGTCGTCCCCTTCCCGAGATCGTGAACCAGTGCGGCAAAACGGACCGCCAGATCGGTAGAGAGGCGGGCGGCCTGCGTCAGAACCATCATGGTGTGCACCCCACAATCGATCTCCGGGTGGTGGTGTGGCGGCTGGGGCACCCCAAAAAGACGGTCAATCTCGGGAAAGATGCGCCCCAACGCCCCGGTCTGTCGTAACTGTGTAAAATAGATCGCTGGAGACTCTTCGAGCAGTGCAGAAGCGGTCTCCTGCCACACCCGCTCAGCGACCAGGGTATCCACTTCGCCATTACTCACCATCTCCTGAAGGAGGGTCATGGTCTCTGGGGCGACGCTAAAGCCGAACGAGTGATAGCGCGCCGCGTAACGACAGAGCCTGAGTATGCGTAGCGGATCTTCAGCAAAAGCGGGGGAGACATGGCGTAAAACCCGCTGTTGAAGATCGCGCTCTCCGCCATAGGGGTCGATGAGCCTGCCCTCGTCATCCTCGGCGATAGCGTTAATGGTGAGATCCCGACGCAGAAGATCCTCTTCAAGGGTGATTTCGGGATCACTTCTCACCGCAAAACCGTGATAACCGCTGTCCTGCTTTCTTTCG
>JADFYS010000176.1 GCA_015232955.1 Gammaproteobacteria bacterium | reverse complement strand
GGACCGCAGCAATCACTTTGGCGTAGTGCTCGCCACCGCCGTCGCGAAGATCATCGCGATCTACTGAAGTGATTACAACAAAACGGAGCCTGAGGCGGGCGACGGTCTCGGCGAGATGGATCGGTTCTGCGGGATCCAGAGGGAGGGGCGTTCCGTGAGCGACATCACAGAAGGGGCAGCGGCGGGTACAGATCCCTCCCATAATCATAAATGTAGCGGTAGAGTTGCTGAAACATTCGCCAAGATTTGGGCACGACGCCTCTTCACAGACGGTGTGCAGCTGTTGCTGGCGCAAGATCGACTTCACCTGCTCTACCCGGGGTGAGTTGGGGGGACGGGCACGAATCCAGTGCGGTTTGCGCAGAGGTGGGGGGGTGGCAGAGAGCGGCTCAAGGGGGCGGATGACCTTCTCTGGGCCTCGTTGTGGCTGTTTCATCGCTGTTTTTGTGGATTGCGAAAATAGGGCGTTAGGGTGAAAGTTGTTGCAGCAGGTGGTGGAGAAGCAAGGTTCTGCCTGCATCGAGCGGGTTTTTCACCCCTTCATTGGCGAGATCGGTCACCTGAAGTCCCGGCTGCCCACAGGGGTTGATCCGCGAGAAAGGGGTGAGATCCATCTCACAGTTGAGGCTCATGCCGTGATAGCACCCCTGTCGCCGAACCCGTAATCCAAGGGAGGCGATCTTTTTACTTGCGATATAGACTCCGGGGGCCTCTTTCCGGGCAGCGCCACTTAGTCCCAGATCCTCTAGTAGCGCGATGACGCTGTTCTCTAGGATCGACACCAGTTGCCGTACCCCCATCTTGCAGCGGCGAAGGTCGAGGAGAAGATAGGCGATCCACTGCCCGGGTCCATGGTAGGTGACATCACCGCCACGGTCGATGGCCACCACTGGAATTGTCCCCGGGTTGAGAAGGTGGTGCCCCTTGCTGTTGAGGCCGCGGGTAAAGATGGGGGGGTGCTGTAGAAGCCAGATCTCATCGGGTGTGGCGGGGTGCCGCTCTGCAGTAAACTGCTGCATCTCGCGGTAGAGAGGGAGGTAGGGGACAAGACCACGGTCCCTGACGATGATCTCCATCGTGGTGTTTGTTACAGGCTCTGAGTGTTTTGGAGTGAAGCGAGGTGCGGGGGGGAGTCACACTCCCCCCTTTCTGTCTGGTGGTTAAATCGGGAGTTCAGCCGTTAGAACTCGCCGGTGGCGCCAGCAACCATAATCGCAATCATATTCTGGTTGACGCGAATTGCGGTATCGACCACCTCTTTCGGTAACAGTTGGCTGTTGATCAACATGTCGAGGTTGAGCATCATCAGCAGAATCTCCCCCTTTTTGTTCTCAACCATCGAGATGCGGCACGGCATATAGCTGGCGAAGATAGGATCACTGAGAATCATGGTTCTGGCGTCCATCGGCTTACAGAACTGATAGATGCTGAGGTGTGGTGAATCGACTCCTCGCGCCTCCAGCTCTTTTGAGACCAGCTGTTTACCCACCATTTTCATGTTCAGTTCTGTCGCTTTCGACTCCATCGCCTGAGCGGCATCTTCGATAGAGACCCCCGGCTTGAGAAGCATCTGTGCTACAGTCTGGGTGATATCGGTGATTCTCAGACCATGTTTCTCACTGGCACTCATTTCAGGTTTGGCGGCCACCTGAATCGGGGTTACCCGGGGTGGGACAAACTGAGCACCGGGGATTATCCTTGCGTTGTCGAGGGTGGTGACAAAGGCGATAATATCGAAAAGCTGCTGATCTTTATAGTTGTCGAAGGTCTCATCTTCGGGATCATTGTCATGGTTACGAAGCTTGGCCTGAAAGGTTTTAATCATGGAGAAGAGGTACTCACCGTGCTGTCCAGCAAGAGGGGGGGGCCTCTTTGCTTGCTCTGCCTCTACCATCGCGGCCATGGCAGGTTTTGCACTCTTCCATATACAGCTCCTCCCCATTTTTCGGGTCACCCGGGAGATTGGAGACGATATCAAAGCGGCTATCCATGCTGAGGTCGAGCATACTGAGGTAGGCAGAGACATCTTCAATCTCACTGCCCACCATATGGGCGAGGCCGATAGAGTCCTCCATGGTGGGGTTCGTCCGCTTTCCCTCCTTAAAATCCTCCATCGCCTTAATCAGGTACTCCCGTGGCATTCCAGCAAGGCGGGGAGAGAGTCTGCCCGCAGTTCCCTGCCCGTAGACACCGTGACAGAGACCACAGTTACGGTTGATCCGCTCACCGTTGGCGAGATCAAAGGCCGCAGCGGTAGGGCTAAGAAGAGAGAGAGATAGAGTGAAGAGCAGTGTCAACAGTTGTTTCATTTAGCAACTCCTTTGTAGGTGATAATTATATTTTTTGGGGGATCGATCCTGCCCTTATCTCTTCGATGAAGGGGGAGGAGGTCGAATAACCGTCGTCAGTTTTGAAATCGACGCAAGGCTGGCCCATATATCAAAGATACCTGAAAACGCTGGTCCAAGAAAGGGTTAAAAGCGGAATTTCGGGCTGCTCAGCCTGTTCTCCAGAGGGGTGAGGAGGGTCTCAAACAGGAACTGCTCTTGCCACTCTTTGGCGTGGGTACGGACGATGACTACGGCATCCATCACCGGTCTGTTACCGATAACACAGAAGAGCCTACCCCCCACTTTGAGCTGGTTTTTGAATGAATCGGGCACAAAAGGGAGCGAGCCACCAATGGCGATAACATCGAATCTGGTATCGCTCTCCCAACCATCGCTGGCGTCCCCCTGCTCGACGATGACATTATCGATACCGACCTTGTTCAGGTTTTCCCGAGCGCGATCCGCCAGCTCCGGGTCAATCTCTATCGAGGTGACCTGTCCCCCCAACTTTCCGAGAAGAGCGGCGGTGTAGCCGCTACCGCTACCGATCTCCAGGATCTGATCGCTCTTTCTTAGCGCAACCCCCTGAAGCAGTCGCGCCTCAACCTTGGGAAAGAGCATATTTGCGCTTGGGGAGAGGGGGATTTCGATATCACTGTAGGCGTAGTTGGCGTACTCACTGGGGACAAACTGTTCGCGAGGGAGCGTTGCCATTAGATTCAGGACAGCTCTGTCGTTGACATTCCACGGTGAAATCTGCTGTTCCACCATATTATAGCGGGCTGTTGCCAGGCTCTTTCCGGATAGGGGGGCGTTCATCTCTCTCTCCATTGCGCTGTGATAGTGGCGCTATTGTGCGGAGAGTTGGACGATGATGCAAGTCTCGATGTGCAGGATGATGATTGGGCAGATGGGGCGAAGAGTGATACGATATCTTCCTGTCGCCTCAGATGGTCGCTGAGTACCGTCCTACCGAAATGATGATGGAGAGATCTAACCTGTATGAGTCCCTCACCCCAAGCCGTAATTGAACACTACCAGCAGCTCTCTGCTGCGGTAACCCAACCGTTTCCCGGTTCACGCAAGATCTATATTGAAGGCTCCAGACCCGATATTCGGGTCGGGATGCGTGAGGTGACTCAGAGCGTCACCAGTGCCATTCACGGTGTGGAGGAGAATCCACCGCTCCCGATCTACGACACCTCTGGCCCCTTTACCGACCCGGCGGTGAGCGTCGATCTCACTCGTGGCCTTGAGGGGCTGCGCACACCGTGGATCACCGAGCGCGGGGATAGCGAAGAGCTGGCCGGCCCCACCTCTCTCTTTGGACAGAAGCGACAGAACGATCCCGCTCTCGCCCATCTCCGTTTTGAACACTTGCGTCTGCCCCGAAAAGCCCTCTCAGGGAGAAATGTCTCACAGATGCACTATGCGCGGCAGGGGATCATCACTCCGGAGATGGAGTATGTGGCGTTGCGTGAATCGTGCCGAATTGCCGAGTTACGCCAGGACGAACGCTACCGCAAACTACTGCGTCAACACCGGGGGGAGCCGCTGGGTGCCGAGATCCCCGAGGAGATCACCCCCGAGTTTGTGCGGGCAGAGATCGCCGCCGGACGGGCGGTGCTTCCGGCCAATATCAACCATCCTGAGCTGGAGCCGATGATCATTGGCCGCAACTTCCTCACCAAGATCAACACCAATATCGGGAATTCCGCCATCACCTCCTCCATTGGTGAAGAGGTGGAGAAGATGGTCTGGTCGGCTCGTTGGGGGGGCGATACCCTGATGGATCTCTCTACCGGTAGTAATATTCACGAGACCCGGGAGTGGATTCTCCGCAACTCCCCCGTCCCCATCGGCACTGTCCCCATCTATCAGGCGCTGGAGAAGGTGGATGGCAAGGCGGAAGAGCTGAGCTGGGAGATTATGCGTGATACCCTGATTGAACAGGCGGAGCAGGGGGTCGACTACTTCACCATTCATGCCGGTGTTCTGCTGCGCTATATCCCGCTCACCGCCGATCGTGTCACCGGAATCGTCTCTCGTGGCGGCTCGATCCTTGCGAAATGGTGTCTTGCCCACCATCAGGAGAACTTCCTCTATACCCATTTTGCCGAGATGTGCGAGATTATGAAGGCGTATGATGTCGGCTTCTCTCTTGGCGATGGACTGCGCCCGGGTTCGCTGGCAGACGCCAATGATGCCGCCCAGTTTAGCGAACTGGAGACGCTGGGAGAGTTGACCACCACTGCTTGGGAGCACGATGTCCAGGTGATGATCGAGGGGCCGGGCCATGTCCCCCTGCAAGGGATTCGCGAGAATGTGGAGCGGGAGCTGGAGGCGTGCCATCAGGCCCCTTTCTATACCCTCGGGCCGCTGGTGACCGATATCTCCCCCGGTTATGACCACATCTCCTCGGCTATCGGTGCCGCCAATATCGGCTGGTACGGAACGGCGATGCTCTGCTATGTCACCCCCAAAGAGCATCTCGGCCTGCCGGATCGTGAAGATGTGCGCCAGGGGATTATCAGCTACAAGATCGCCGCCCATGCCGCAGATCTCGCCAAAGGGTTTCCCGGGGCGCAGCTGCGAGACAATGCGATGTCCAAGGCACGGTTTGAGTTTCGCTGGGGGGATCAGTTTGCCATCAGCTTTGATCCCGAGCGGGCGATGGAGTATCACGATGAGACCCTCCCCAAAGAGTCG
>JADFYS010000175.1 GCA_015232955.1 Gammaproteobacteria bacterium | reverse complement strand
CACTGTATGTCCCAGGCACAGCAGTTCTATGCCCTAGCGGCGTGAAATGCCTGAAATTCATGGAAGCAGTTCGCCCTTGCTGAAAGTTTGTGACAGAACCTAAAAAAACACTTCCATTTCAGCCCGAGTTAAGTGAAAATAGTCGCCACTGTCGCGGGGTAAAAAAACAGTCCCGATTCAGTGGTGGGCGTAGTTCAGTTGGTAGAGCCCTGGATTGTGATTCCAGTTGTCGTGGGTTCGAGTCCCATCGTCCACCCCAAATTTGAACCACCCCTTTATAACCACAAGCGCCCGTAGCTCAGCTGGATAGAGTACCTGGCTACGAACCAGGCGGTCGGGAGTTCGACTCTCTCCGGGCGCGCCATTTTTAGCACTACTTACAACGGGTTAGAGAGAAATCTCTAGCCCGTTTTTTCTGCCTCCAAATCACTGTGGGCATTTTGTGGGGACTGCCTCCGCTTCAGCACCGTCAGATTGGGCGAGCTTGCGGTGCCGCGATTGGTGATCCGCTCCACCGCATCCAATAACTCGCCAATCTCCGCCGCACTGTAGTGGCTGGTAATGTCACCATCTCGGTGACCAAGGATCACCTTGCGGGTTTTCTCCCCCACTCCAGCGGCCCTCAGCCTCCGACCACAGGTGTGCTTCAGGTTGTGCACCCCCTTCAGGATGTTCTCCCCTGACGGCAGACCTGCCCGCTTCCATGCACTCTTCCAACCGGAGTTATGCATCTTCGTCACCCGGTATCCTTTGTAGCCAAAGACGAAGCTGTAGGCACAGTTACAGGCACCCCCGTTGTGAATTGTGCACTTGGGGAGATGCGTTTTTGGCCGCTTCTCCCGTGCCTCCTCCACAACGGCGCGGGCGATGCGGCTAATGACATGGAGCCGGTCCTGACGATTTTTCACCAGGCCCACTTCCGTTTCCTCATTCTCCATAATCCAAGCCGGGACCAAAAATACCGAAACATCCAGCTCAGGTACATTCACTTCCCACTCCCAGCGAAGCTGACACACCTCTTGCTCACGACACCCTACATTCACTTTGTACAGCGCCATCCGCTCCAAATGTGGCGGTAGTTCCTGAAAAAGCCTATCCTGCTCGGTCCAGTCCAACGGGTAAGGGGGTTTCACCCCTTTACCCGTCACGGGCACCCGCTCCAGTAGCGGCACCACATCACACCATGGCACCTTACGCCCATCACCCACCTTGTCCCGCCACTTGCGTGCGCAGAGGTTCAACACCCGATGCACCACGCCAATGGCGTTGTTAATGGATTTTGGTCGTAGACCTCGCTGCCGCTCATGAAGAATAAACGGCTCCAATGCCTCACTATCCACCTGATCCACCGGTAAAGCCCCAATAAACGGCATTACCTGTTTCAGGTGAATCGCTTGGTCAAGAATACTCGCCAAATGGTCATACTCCCGCAGGTAGCGGGTGGCTGCCTCCTCAAATGCGTGGCGAATTCGCTCACCATATAGCACAGCACCCTTCAACTCAGCGAGACGACGGGCGAGACAGGCTTCCGCTTCTTCGATTTCAGACTCGCCAGTGCTTTCCCGAAGTCGCCCTTCCGGTGCATACTTCGTCCTCTTGTCGATATGCCAGACTTCTCCCCGGAGGAAGAGGCCAGGCGTTCTTGCTTGTCGTCCCATAATTGGTCTCCTTGTGGTTGACCGGGACGCCCGTTGCGGGCGATATAATGCTCCACCCATTCGTCCAGTTCAAGTCGATCAAAGGCGACTCCCTGTTTTTCGATAGGTATTTCGGTCAAAAAGGGGCGCGCATTCTTGTTGAAGGCATTGCGATTCATACCGAGATAGGTCGGTGCATCTCGCAAACGGATGAGGCGGGGAAGAATGGCCATGAGCGCGCTCACAGATCCTCCGGTGCATCACAGTAGGGCTTTTGCCTTTGCGTCGCTCTACGGTGATTAGAGAGGCCTTCTCGAGCATCTCTAAGCTGCGGCGTTTGGCACTTCGGTCTACCCCGAAGGATGACAGTAGACCGGACGGAATCGTCACTGTGTTGCTGCGCTTCAGCCCAGACAAAAACCAAAGAGCAATACCAACAGCGCAGGCTTTCCCGGGCAGGCATGCAGCGACCATCAGCCATCGCAGGGGGACCGGTCCTTTGAGGAACTTGTCAGTACGACCCTTTGGTCGTGAAACCTTTTTCTCAGGTACCGATGATGGGCGGTCTTTGGTGATCTGCCGTTCGGGGAGACGAAATAGATTCGGATCATAGTGACTCATATCTTTAAGATCCTTTATAAGACATAGATAATAGGGATCGGGTGCTCACCAGTGAGCAGGTAGGTGCTCGCCAGTGCGCAGGTGGGTGCTCACCAGTGAGCAGGTCAGGGATAACAATCTGCATCAGATGAGTTCCTTCACTGTCTGCCACATCTTTGTGCCACGCGGGTCGGAATACCGCTCCGGATAACGAATGACATCGGCATCGGTCCGTAGGCGAAACCCGTCCAGTAGAATGGCACTGGCATCCGCCATCGCCTGTTGCGTCGTGACGATGGCGTCGTCCAGTTCGTCCAATGGGGCTTCAATGAGAATGGCATCATGGACTGGCGCACAGACCCGAATCTCTGCCTCCTGCGTTTTAATGATGGCCAACCGCAGCATCTCCGCCCCGTTGGCCTGCATCGGGAAATTACGCAGACTGCGATCGTTCGGGTCTTCACCTACACGGATGGTCCAGCCAAAGACAGTCCAGAGTTTACTGTGCAGCATGGCGTAATCGAGTGCAGCGTCCGACCAGCTCCAGAAGACCCGATAGGTCTCCCGATGGAGCCGCAGCAGTTTTCGGGCGGAAATCTCCGGTTGATCGATGCGAGTGGCCAAGGATTCCGGCCCCATGCCATACTGCACCGCCAAAACACACGCTTTGTACTGGTCACGCTCCGCTTTATGGCTCTGCTTAGTCGCATCTTGTGGCACTGCCCCCGCCTGTTTGGCAAAGGCTAGGTAGGGGTCACCAGAGGCGTAAGCGTCCATCATCAGGGGGTCCTTGGAGAGTGCCGCAGCAATACCAAACTCCTGTTGTGACCAGTCAATGTAGGCCACCCCATACCCCTCACTGGGCTTAATGAGGGAGCGCACCCAAACTGCATTGCCAAAGATAAACTTCGACGTGCTCGGTTGATTTCTACCGGTACGGGCACGGAATGGTGAGAGCAGGCAGCGGTTCCGACCATCTCTCCCGACAGCGAGGTCGTTGAGTTTTAGCTGTGACAGAGAGACCCGCAGCTCCCGTATCGGTTGGAGAATGGGGTAGGTATTTGCCCTCTCCTTAAAGGTGCTCTCCTTGAGATCCAACTGCCCCGAGGGGAGCTGTGGCCACGGGATGTCACTCTCTACCAACCACCGGGCGAACCGCTCCAGCTTGAAGGTGGTCCCCTCATAGACCCCGTACTCCGCATCGATGCGGTCAACGAGGGCAACCTTGATCGCAGCCCAACGCAATCTCAACTGTTGCAACATCTCCCAGTCCAAGGGGATGCCGACCGACTCCATGCCGGCAACCGCTTGCATGTATCGCCCCCGAAGGAGTGCCCGCTCCATATCGATGGCGGAACTCATCTGTGGGAGCAGACGAACCAGTGCATCGACATCGGACTGGCAATAATCAAGCAGGTCGCTCTTCTCTTGTTGGCTCCACGGGCCACCCCGCAGCACCAACTGCCGCATTGTCGCCTTCTCGGTACAACTGAGGGCATCGAGACCGTAGTAAGCCAAGGCGCCCAAGAGGCCATTGCCGGAGGGGACTGGCAGCCCGTTGGTGAGACAGCGGAACTCTGTGAAGAGGTCGAGGGTGTTCGCTGGTAACGGCCACCCCAGTGCGAGAAAACATCCGAACTCGGCACTGGCGTAATAGGCGACAAAGAGGGCATCACTGCCGATAGGGAACGGAGGCCCCGAGAGGGCCTCCAACTCTTCCTGCCACAACCGCCAAGTCTGCCCAGTCACCACATCTCTGGCGACCAGACAGACGACGATTGGGGCTTCCCCGTCGACGGCAACAAACTCGAAGTCGCAGCAGATGATCTGCCGGAACTCGTGGTTTGCCACCTGCATCACTCCTTCCCCTGCAGTCGCTGGATGACCGCGTGGTCAAAACTATCGATGTAACGCCCCTTAAAGGCAATACGGAGAATCTCCATCATCGACAACTTGGGCCACTCCGGCTCGGGCAGTTCCCCGGTCGCCTCGAAGATATCGTAAGCCCCCAAAGCCATATTGGCAGACATCCGCATCCACTTCTCTTTGGCCATCTCAGCAGCTTCAGCAGCAGCTTCATGCCATGGATTCATCTTGCCATCCTCGCCAGGCAGGCCGATGGGCCATAGCATCACTACTTTCTGGCGGTTGATGGCAAGCACCAGTGCCTTAGGAGTGAGTTCACCTGGTAACTCCTGCCAGAGTTTCTGGGCGACCAGATAGGTCTCCCGCTCCTCCTTCAACTCCAACACCATCGTCTCTAGCCGGTACTGTGGATCCGGGTGGGTGCGGAAGTAGTCCTGTTTCCCTGGTTTCCTTACTGGGACGGTATTCAGCACCTTCTTCACCCCCGACATGGGGGTGTAGTTTTGGCTAAGCTTCAGCGCAGAGGGGTCGAAGGGGTTGTAGCCTTGGCTCTGATTGTCAGAGGGGTTCAGTGCCGAGTTGTCACTGTTTTGAGCCGGTGATGCGGCTATTATTTCCTGTGTCATGATTACTCCTGACATTAGTTGCCGCGCAGTATGCTTGGCTTCTGTTCAGGGATATCGGTGAAGGGAAAGGCAACCCAATGGCTAAGGTTTACTACCTGCGCAGGTAGCCCCTTAATATATTCAATGGTTTAGTTATGAGTGGTGTCGCGGGGAAATTTTTTCCGAATACATTACAACAGTGTAGAGGTGCCAATAAGCTAATGAAATATATATAAAATGGAAAAGGGGTAATGTCCCCCCCCAAAACGGGGGAAACTTTATTTCCCTTTTTGGTTTAATCGCCGATTTTGCCTTTAATCGAGATGATGCGCTTGATATTTT
>JADFYS010000174.1 GCA_015232955.1 Gammaproteobacteria bacterium | reverse complement strand
GTGGTCTCTCCCACCGAGCGGAGATGGCGAGCGAGACATTCAATTCCCGGTGCCTGATAGCCGTCATCATTACTTATCAATATCTTCATGGGCCAATCATACCACCGTTAACCCAAACCGTTAAAAAGTTGAGATGAATATTCTGCAAATCCTCACGCCTTACCAATGGTGTCTCCCTGCACGGTCCATTGTCTGGCGCCTGAAATAATGAAACGGAGGCGGCTACCGGCAACCGAACGGGAGATATTCCGTCAAGCCGTCAAGGGGGTTACCCCTCTGCGCCAGAATATCCATCCCCCACACCACCATCACCCCCCTCCAGCAAAGCTGAATCACCCACCACTTCCTCGGTCACCCTCCACCGACAACCTCTTTTCAGACGCGGTAGAAGAGGGGCAGTTACCCACTACTTCCCCCCTCCACTACTGTGGTAACGGAGTGCAGCTTCGCCAATTCCAGAGGCTGAGTCGGGGCGATCTCCCCATTGAAGATCGCCTTGACCTCCACGGTCTGAGGCGGGATCAGGCGCGACAGGAGGTGAGCCACTTTATTCAGGTGAGTCTTCAGCGCCAATTTCGTGTCGTTCTGATCATTCACGGCAAGGGGAGTCAGACGCGACAGCAGCAGCCGCTTCTTAAAAGCCTGCTCAGCTACTGGCTGCAGCAGCTGGATCAACTTCTCGCCTACTGCCCGGCACAGCCCAAAGATGGCGGTGATGGCGCAATCTACCTGCTGTTACGACGACCTAAGCGGTAACGCGCTGTCGACAGAGCGCCTCATCCAGCAGCTGTTTCATCATCTCCAGATGGGCTCCACTGCTGTTCAGTGCTGGAATGTAGGCCAACTTCTCTCCCCCGGAAGCGAGAAAGAGTTCCCGGTTCTCACCCGCAATCTCCTCCAGGGTCTCCAGACAGTCAGTGGCAAAACCGGGGCAGACAATATCGATCCGTCGCACCCCCTCCCGGGCCAGCGCCTTCAGGGTGTGATCGGTGTAGGGCTGCAGCCACGGCTCTTTGCCAAAACGGGACTGAAAGGTGATCTGCCACTCATCGGCAGAGAGTCGTAACCCTGCCGCAATCAGCTCTGCCGTACGCCGACACTGTGCGGCATAGGGATCCCCCTCCTGCTCATAACGGAGGGGAGTTCCATGAAAAGAGAGGATGAGGCGTTCGCCCCTCCCCCCCTTTTGCCACGCCTCTTCAATTGAGCCAACAACTGCGCCGATATAGGCCGGATGGTTGTGGTAGTGGTTGATAAAGCGGTGGGGTAGCAGCCGCCGACGCAGGCGGAAATAGTCTCCGATGGCATCAAAGGTCGAGGCAGTGGTCGAGCAGGAGTTCTGCGGATAGAGGGGAAGGATGACGATCTCCCCGACCTCTTGCGCCTCTAGTCGCTGTAAGGCGCTCTCCAGTGAAGGGTTGCCGTAGCGCATCCCCAGCTCCACCACAAACCGAGCCTCTTCTCCCAGCTCTGCATCCAGTAGCTTTTGCAACCCCTGCTGCTGTTGACGGGAGATGGCAAGTAGAGGGGAGCCTTCCTCACTCCATACCTTACGATAGAGCCGTGCAGATCGTGCCGGCCTCACCCGAAGGATAATCAGATGGAGAATGAGCCACCACAAGGGCCGAGGAAGATCGACTACCCGACGATCCCAGAGAAACTGCGCAAGGTAGCGGCGCACTGCCGCTGCTGTTGCTGCATCGGGTGTTCCTAAATTTGAGAGAAGAACGCCAATCTTTGGCTTCATTGCAACTTCCGTGGCTAGAGACAACGGTTGCAAGCCTACACCCGACTCTACCCCAGCGCCTTAAAGACGGCGTCACGAATATCATCAACGGAGCCGACACCGGGGATCGACAGATATTTTGCTGCTGCAGCATCACCGCTTGCTGCCCAGGTTGAATAGAACTCTACCAGCGGCTTGGTCTGGTCATAATAGACTTCCAGGCGCTTACGAACCGTCTCCTCCTGATCATCATCACGCTGAATCAGATCCTCACCGGTGAGATCATCTTTACCCTCAACTTTCGGCGGATTAAAGATGACATGGTAGGTTCTACCTGAGCCGGGGTGGACGCGTCGTCCACTCATCCGTTGAATGATCTCCTCATCGGCGACATCAATCTCGACCACATAATCAACGGCAACCCCTTGATCTCTTAGTGCCTCTGCCTGCGGAATGGTCCGTGGAAAACCGTCAAAGAGAAAACCGTTCCCGCAGTCGCTCTCCTGGATTCGCTCCTTCACCATTCCGATGATAATATCGTCAGAGACCAGTCCACCGGCATCCATGATCTTTTTGGCAGCGATACCCAACTCGCTTCCTGCCTTGACATGTGCCCGTAACATATCTCCGGTCGAGATCTGGGGAATATTGTACTTACTACAGATATTCTGGGCCTGTGTACCTTTGCCGGCTCCGGGTGCTCCCAAGAGGATTAAACGCATACGATAACTCCTGACTTTAAGAAAAACATAAGAGAACTGCAGTGGCGATTATGCCGTGACTCTGCCTCCGATGCCACCCTTTGTTGGCTCTGATTGCATCGGGCACCCGCACAAAATATGCTGTAAACCCCAAGAATAGAGTGGATCAAGAGCGCAAACCCATCTATATTCTCTCAATGACAGTAAACTCGACTCAACCCATAAATTACGGCACCTTCGGGGAGAGCGCCAGACCATCACCTCGGCCCACGATCCTCGCTGTAGATGACAACCCGCCAGAGCTGGCGCTCATGACCTATCTCCTCCACGAGCAGGGTTATCAGGTGCTCAACTCCATCAGCGGTCTTGAAGCGCTACGCATTGTTGAAGAGTATCAACCCGATCTCATCCTCATGGATGTTGAGATGCCACTCATGGGAGGGGTTGAGGCGTGTCAAAAACTGAAAGAAAATCCAGAACTGAGTGATATCCCGGTGATTCTGATTATCCCTGCAGCCGTTATCGAGCTACGCCAGCAGGCCTTCAGCTCTGGTGCTGCAGACTACATCCCCAAACCCTTTTTTCCGGAAGAGGTGATCGCCCGGGTCAAGACCCATCTCACCCTACAGCAGCTGCGTCACAGACTACAGCAACTGAAGCCATCCAAAGTTTAAACCCACAACAATTTACCTACACCGAAAGCTCACTCAAACTAGCAGATACCAGCCATGCGATTATCCGTCATCTTTATCACTGGAGCCGCCATTCTTGCACTCCAGCTCATCGCCTCGCGGGTCATGACCCCCTATTTTGGGGTGAGTCTCTTCATCTGGACCAGCATCCTCTCCATCACCCTCCTCTTTCTCGCCCTTGGTTACGCCATCGGGGGCAAGGTGACCCATAAGATAGGGGTGGAGCAGATGGCGATCTGGTATCACGCCGCTGCCCCAATTTCTGCCCTCTGCATTGTGATCTCATGCCTGCTCTATCCTCTCATCTTCCACCCCCTTGCACTCTGGGATCTGGTGATGGGTAGTTTTGTCGCCTGCCTCATCCTCCTCGCGCTCCCCCTGTTTCTGCTCTCGGCACTCAACCCACTCCTGGTTGCACTGGACAGAGATGGGGCAGAAGCTGAGAGTGGCCCCACCGACAGCGGTTCAGGCTATGTCTTTTTCATCAGCACCATGGGTTCAGTGGCCGGAGTGCTTGTCGCCGCCTTCGCGATTCTCCCCTACCACACCAACTATCAGGCGATGTTGGTCACCGCCCTTCTCTTAGGGATCACGACCCTCTTCACCACCCCATTCGAACACCATCTAACACCTCTGAAAAAGGGGGGGATTCTCGCTCTTGCCCTGGCGGCCGTCATCTCATCCATGCTCCTTTATCAACGGAGTGATTACGCCACAGCCAGCGGCCTGTCGCTGGCAGATGGGGAAAACTGGCACCTGGTGGCCGATATCCCCTCCCCCTTCGGAACCTTAAAAGTGGTGGACTGGAAGGTGAGCAAACGGGAGGCGGATCTCTCCCCCCTGGAGCGGCTTCAGATTCAGCGTGGAGAGAAGAGGCTGGAGGATCTCACCGGGGTCGGGCAGCGGAGGATGCTGCTGCAGAACGGTCTGGTACAGAACATGGTCATCCTCCCGCAGGAGCCGGCTACCAGAGTCCACTCCCTCACCCTCTACACCTATGTCCTTCAGGCCATTGCCCTCTCACTCCAGCCCGAAGCCGACACCGCCCTTATTCTCGGAGCCGGAGGGGGGGTTGTCGCGGGGGAGTTGCGAGATCTCGGCCTAAAGGTCGATGTCGTCGATATCGACCCGGCGATGTTTTCTACGGCAAAAGAGTACTTTCAGTTTGATGACCGGGGGATCACCCTAAAGAGTGAAGATGCAAGAACCTATGTTCACTCGTGCCAAACTAACGCCAAAGCGTATGACATCATTATCATTGATCTCTTTCACAGTACCGCCGGCGTCCCTGAACATCTGGTCACCCGCGAATTTTTCTCGGATATCCGGCAGTGCCTCACAGCGAACGGTGCGATCTCGGTCAATTTTGTGATGGTAAAAGAGAGACCGCAACCCTACTACACTTTCCTCGCCACCCTCAGTTCAGTGTTTGGTGAGACCTTCACTTTCTATCGCGGACTGAGCCAAGGGGCAATCAACGCCTTTATGGGGGCGCGCAGAGATGGGAAAGTGACCGCCACCCTTGCAGATCCGGAGATACTTCACGACCTTGGAGAGGAGATCCCTGTTCTCAACAGTGACTCTATCCCCCTCGCGATGCTACTCGAATTTGAGGCTTCGGTGAACAGGACGCAGAAGATCATCACCCCGGAGAGCGCAGAGATCGCCCACCTCACCCCGGTCACCGATGAAAACAACCACTGGTACCACCTCAACACCCCGGCGCAGATGCAGCATCAGAGCGAAATGGTCGCCCGCACCGATCCGGCGTTACTGGTGAATTAACCCACATTATCGAGAACTCTCCGCCGAAAACCGAGACCAAGATCTGCCGCAATCCGGGCACAGGCGTCAATATCGACCCCTTCAAGGCCATCAATCGCGGTTAGGGTCACCTCCATTCCTGCTTGCGCTGCCTGAACCGCGAACTGCTGCAGGGC
>JADFYS010000173.1 GCA_015232955.1 Gammaproteobacteria bacterium | reverse complement strand
CTCCCAGCGGGAGAGGGTAGGGGTGAGGGTTAAAAAAGCAGGGGGGTCTGAACGGTTACATCCAAGCTAAATGATGAAGTGGTTGGATTTAACCGTAGTTAATGTGGTGTTGCATATTTTTGCTCTTGAACAGCGCACATTGTTGATGGGGCAAAGCAAATCTGTTCAATCAATCAATTAAGTGTTTGATAGTGCAATGATATATAGAATAAGAAATGCAATCTGAACTAGGAAATAATATTTATATTGTTAACTTATCAAATGCTTAAGGGTTGGGGAGAAAAGTCTCAAGCAGTGAGCTCGATGAATAATCAAGCGATTTCAGATAGAACAGGTTACCTCTGGTTGATGGGGATTCTTAGATGACATCCAGAACTAGATTGTTCCTTTTAGATCATCGCAACAAGATTATACTTGTTGTCGTTACTATGTGCCTGATTCTGCTAGCCATGGCCATTTCTACAAGGAAAGCCACCCACTATCCCATGGAGCCTATATTGGTAGACGAGATCGTATCTAGGCTTGAGAATGCGGGGTGGGACAAAATAGCTGCGCGTAAGATTGCAGATCTCAATCGCGATGCCTTCGATATCCTCCTGGAAGAACACCCAAGCGGCTTTGAACGAGCCCTATCAAGGCTAGATCAACTAGGCAACTACCCTGCGATGATGCTTACTCTACGCGCCCATCCCGAATTGGCAACGCTGTTCGCCAATGTAGGCCAGTCGCGCAAAATGGACAACATGTTCAATAAGATGGAAATACACGAAGCCTGCTATGGAATCATCGCCAGCGCTTTTCAGATCATCAGTGAACCCACCGAACAGTCTACTCTCACTGATACCCTTATGCGTCATGGCAGAAAAATCTGCGAACTAGGCCAACAAGGGATACCCGCGCCCTATGCCTATTTCATGTTCGACCATATGAGCTCCGGTGCTGAGGAGTATGCACTCTGGCTTGAAGAAGTTGTCGGCCAAGCACTCGTTTCACAGAACTCTGAAGAGCGCCTGCCAGAATTGATCGCTTTTATAGCTGCCGAGGGCAACTGGATTCGTGATCGCATGCGCAAGGACGATGCGTTTCGCCAAGGCTTTCGCAGCCGTGCATGGCCTGCTTTCATCCGCGTGACTGACTGTGAAAACAAAACTAAGGGTGAGTGTGATACTGCCTTTGAATTTATTGGTGGCGAGCGCGGTGTTTGGGATCTCCTGCTGTTGGATAAAGGCGAAGAGTTACTCGACCGCGCCGGACTACTGGCGGTAGAACTGATGGTAGGTAGCCAAGAACCTGCCCCTATAGAGTTACATCCGATTTTCCAAGAGGCGCTACTGGAAGGCAATGATGCTATCGTCAGCCCATTGATTCGATACCAGGGAGAACCCCTGCTTCGGCAGGCCATGGCACGGAGGGACATCACCCCAGACCTGAGAAGTCGAATGCTCGCAGAACTCGAAAAGAAGTGCCCTGCCTCACTGAATCACTGCCCTAGTCTCGATAGCTTGCTTACCAGCTATGTCACTCTCACACCCCCCGCTCTTAGAGAACAGTTGGCCGCTTATCCTGATGGTTTACAGACTTGGATACCATTCTACTCAACCTATTACCTAGGGAAAAAAATCATTCAGGGACGCCCAATTGAGACAACTGATATTGTTTTCGCTACCTTAGATGCGGTAACAATCGTTACTCTGGCAGGTACAGGCGCGAAAACCTTGGTGCAAGAAAGTACGACAAAAGCGATAGGGAAATCGCTAAAGAGGAAAGCAGGTGCGAAACTAGGACCCAAAGGTTTAAAGCAGCTTGACAGACTCCTTTTACAACGATCCGAAGTTTATGCCAGAAACAAGACCCAACTCCAATCGATCATGAAACCATTCGGTATTGCTGGATCCACGGAACTGGTCAACATTGACGTCACTAAACCGGTGCAGTGGACCTTCAGGAAAACAGGCGTTGGTCGTGAAAGTTTCAAAAAACTCTCAGGTCTTGAAGCGCGAGTATTCATGCGGCGAGATCGAAGAATCGTGGTTCTACCCAATCAAGGTGTCCTCGGTGTATTCCTTCGCGAAACTGCTGAGAATGCTGCCGCCGATTCTGCCGTAGATGCTTGGTCAAAGCACGCCTCCAGCCTGTGGTTAGCGCAAGCTGCTGGTGTAATGTGAATGTTTCATTAGGGGGAGGGGGTATGCGGTATAGTTCTGTTATGTCATTGGGGCTGTTGATACTCTGCGCTGGCCTATCTGTGGTACCTCAAATTGCCCATGCCATGAAGCCGGATCTGTGGACCGCCCTGATCCGTCAAAGCGGTAAACTGGCTGAAGATATTCCGCTGCGGAATCTGGACGATGCAGCCGAGCGAATTCGCAAGGCAAGGATGAACAAAATGGACGATCTCCGTCCCCCGCATGGCATCGAGTTGATGCGACAGCTGGAGAAAGGGCTGGACGGTGCTGATCCTAACTTACTAAAACGGCTGGACCAACTCGACGAAATTGACAAGAGCACTGCTCTGGTCCTGGTGAGAGGCAGTGACCAGATTGCGAAGTCCGTGCCAGACATTGCTCTGCGTGGGAGGTTGATCCGCGAGGGAGGTACTAATTTGATTGTCTCTTCTGGCCTCTATGGGGACGATATGGTCAAAAGCGCTCTGCGCTTCCAATATGCTTTGGACGCTGGCTCCATCGCCGTGCCCAGAGGAAAAAGAGCGGTAGACCTAGCCGAATTTTCTACGGCATTGACTCACTACGGCAAGGGTTCAATCCGGTTTTTTCATCAGTACATCAAACCGAATTGGAAAGTATGGGCAAGCAGTGGTCTTCTGACATGGTGGGTCATCGCTCCTGATCACTTCCAGGATACCGCCGGTAACTTGGTACAGAGCGGTATTGAAACCATCACGGAACTGGCTGGCGAGGTCGCTGGCAGCATTCTTGGCGGAGTGATCGAAGGTGGTGGCACCGCTTTGGAAAACTTCAGCAGCAAGGTTACCGAAGCTCTAAAGCGTCAGGGAGTGACTGGCGTAATTGCATTGATACTACTCCTGTTTGGGGCACTGCTTCTATTCCGTCGGGTACGGTATTTCGTCATGGCGCCAATCCGCTGGCTAAACAGAGAACCCAGGGAAAGATGACGCACCTGTCCCGTCGGCACAGACTCAATAAACAATCACGATCAAACCAGGAACATTCGTAGATGACCAGCAACAGTCAAGCACAGTTACCCAAGGTATATAAATTCGCCCTCTTTGGTGCCACCGGATCGGGCAAGACCGTGTTTCTCGCTGCTCTTGCCATGAACCGAATCAGCTATCACCCCAGCTTCAGTTGCACTCGGGTTCCACTGGGGAAAACCCACAACGAAGACGCCAGAAATGCCACGAAACCAGCTCAAGATCGCATTGCCGCCTTGCAAGAGGGTAAAGATTGGCTGGACCGCGTTATAGAGGCCCTGGAAAACGAGGAGATGCCGCCTCCCAATCCGCCTGACCATGCAGACATGTTGTTCGAGTTCGAGTTATGCACTGGTAGTCGATCGTATCGGTTGGAGTTTCTCGACTATGCCGGAGAGCTGGTTCATTCGAGCCAGGCTGCCAACGAAAATGCCAGAGGACTGCGTTCCAAACTTAGGGGCATGGACGCCCTGCTGGTAATGGCCCCGGCTCCATGGCCAGAGCAAGACTACATCGCATTGGATGAGAACCTGACTGCCATCCGTGAGACTTTTATGCTGCTGAAGGGCGAGAAGGGTGACTCCGCACTACAACTGCCAGTGGTGTTGTTGTTCGATAAATGGGATCGGCGCAGCATGCTTGAATACCAAACACCAGAAAACGAGCACAAGGAATTGGCCGACTTTCTTGAGCAAGAACCACCCCCGCCACACAAGACCCTCTACACGGCCCTTCAGAGTGCGGTCTCCGATACGGCAAATTTCGCCGCCTTCCCGGTCAGTGCACTCGGAGAGTGCAGTAAGATTGACTTGGGTGACGGGCACCTTGCTGATGGTCCGCCGGAGAGCTTCAAGCCTTTGCGTTCATTCGGTCTCGAAGACCCGTTGGTCTGGGCCGCCGAACGCTGCGACCAGATCGATCTGGCTGAGATAGAAGGTAACATCACCTTTATCGATACAGTGTGGAAGGACCGGTGGTTACCATGGCCATTCCCATTGCATCGTTTGGTTTATCGGGCTGCGAACCTAGCATCCCGTTTCCCCGCTGCAGATCCAAATCACGCACGAGCACAATGCTTTAACGATAGAGCCAAAAGTACGCTTAGATCACGATACATTGCCTTTGTCTCATTGCTTCTTTCTGGAATCCTCGCAATTGAGCTCGGGTACGATGGGATGAGATATACCCATAATGAAAACACATGGAATAACCCTGGGGCATCATCAAAGGATCTCAAAAGTGCAGAGGACTGGTTGGAAGGGTATACTGAGTCAATTCCTCTTCGACACAGCCTGAGTAAATTTATTCTACTGCCTGGCGATGAAGCCGAAATGCAGTTGCGAGAACTTCGGAATACAGGTGAAGAATTAGCTTGGTCGAGATGCAAAGATACATCGAAGCCGAATGAAAAAAAACAAAATTGCCAAAAATATACCGAAGATTATCCAAACGGAAAGTACATTACCATCGCTGCGAGATATGTGGGCCGAATAACTTTTGAGCGTCTCTATAATGATTTAATAAATGAACGGCGTATTTTTGACGCAGCAACGCGTTTGCTGCAACATCACAGCAGTGATGAGTGGCTAGTCGCCCTCAAGCATAATTTTGAGGCCCAGGCATTGAAGATACTGAACCAGGAATTGGACCAACAACTGAGGGAGGGTGCTGGGAAGATAACGGAGGTATTGTCACGGCTGAAGAAAGCAGATCAATGGCCACCCGACCTTCTCAGCGACAATGGCCGCTGTAATCTCCATTTCCTCCAGCAAAAAGCTAAGTCTACCGAGGACCGTTGGCTGTATGATGAAGCCCGTAAATACCTCACACCTGACAGCTTGCATCGTTACCTTGATAGTGCGCCTCTGATAACGATGCAAGCTGAAGTTCAGGCATA
>JADFYS010000172.1 GCA_015232955.1 Gammaproteobacteria bacterium | reverse complement strand
CATTGGGAGAGGGCCGGGGTGAGGGCTAAAACAGGCCAGGGGAGTGAATGGTTACGCTAATGTATTTCACGCTAACAACCGGGCGTAAGCGGAGCGCAGCTGTTGTAGACCCTGCTGACGACCGTGCAGACCGAGTGTATGACAGCACTCTGCCCACGATCTACGCTGCACAATGCGCATCATCACCACCCTCTGCTCCTCTGGGGGCACCTCTCTCTCCAGCGCAAAAACCGCCCCTGCATAGTGAAACAGGGTTGCAATTACACTCTCCAGCGGTCGCTTGCCGAGGGCAAACGCCCGTAGCTGTTCTAACGCCTCTGGGGTGAACCGTTGCGCCACTGCTGTCATCCCACCCTGCCATAGCTGCAAGGCAAGATCTGGTTCCAGATCTTGCAGTGCGTCTCCCAACTGCAGGGGGAGTTGCAGACGGTGATTGGCTACGGCTGTAGTGTAGATCCTCTCACCGGTTGAGGTCAGGTATTTGAGAAGGGTCACCGCATGAGCACCACTCACCCCCCGCTCCCGCGCCCCGGTATGGACCGGAGCAAAGCCGTTCCCCACCCAGAAACGGAGCAGAGGGGACGATGCGCCAAAGCTGGCACCGAGAAGATCGATACCACACCCTTCTCCCTTGGTGACCAGCTGCCGCAGGAGTCGACTGCCAATCCCCGTCCGCTGCAGGTCGGGGTGGATCGCAATGCGGATTATCCGCCAAAAGCGTCCCGCTAATGCCGACTCGATCCCGTGCTGCGAAGCGAGGATCTGCGGCAGGAGGTGACCACGAAGGCGACGACGACAGGCGAGGATCTCTGTCGATTCCGGACCATCGATCTCCCCCTCTACCGCCACGACCACCACCGCCACCACGGCACCCCGGAATCGTCCACAATAGAGCGTTAGGTTGGGTCCATCGAGCAGCTGTTTGAGATCAAGGGGGGTGGTGCGGTAGTGGGCCTCTATCAACAGGCCGAAGATCTGCTGCAGCAGCTCCCTGTCGGTTACCAGCTGGCCACGGTCTACCGCTTGCAGCTCAACCTCCCCCGCCATTGCTCCCGATAACTGCGGCGGCGGCTCGACCCTTGCGGCAGAGGCGTTGAGCAGAAGCAGATCGTTCAATAGCGCCTCGACCCGATCCCCCTCCCGCCAGCGGATTGGGATCTGCAGCTGCAGTGAGCGCCACCCGGGACTCTTCTGATCGAGAATGGCGCGAAAACGGAAGGCAAAGCCCCTGCCCGAACCCTCATAACCGTGAAGAGTGGTGGCAAAGACCAGTCGCCGATAACGCCCAAGGAGTTTTGTCAGCAGCGGTGTCGGGATCGCTGCCGCCTCATCAATCAAGAGGAGATCTAGCGCCACCTCCGTTGCCAGCAGCTGATCCGGCGGCAGAAAGCGGATCTCCCCCTGCGGCCCCGAGAGAGAGTTGCCGTTAACAGGCGTGACCCCGAGCGTCTCTGCCGCGTGGTAGAAGAGCGCATCCACCGCTGATCGCGCCGGAGCGGTCACCACTACCTTCTGTTTACCACGAAGGAGCAGCGCTGCCGCCGCCATCCCCAGTGCACTGCTCTTGCCCCGTCCCCGATCAGCGGTGACAATCAGCGGGCGGTTACGGTGGCCCTCTGCGACACGCACCACCGCTGCCACCACCTGCTGCTGTTGCGCAGAGGCCCCAGCCGTTATTGGCGCAATCTCAATGGACAACGGTGTGGGGGGAGGTTGTTCTGGAGTCACCACGGTGAGTCGGGGATCGCCCCCGAGGAGTGCCGCGAGACGGCCGATATAGCGCGAAGGGGGGGCGGGGGTGATCTCGGGGTGGACTGAAATTCGTGGGTAGAGGGGATCACTAAGCGTCGGCCATAGTGCTAACGGCGGCGTTAAGAGCAGAATCACCCCGCCACCGGCGACGCTCCCTGCCGCAGCAGCGACAAGATCGGGATCAAAACCGTTGTGGCTATTGATCAGAAGCAGCGGAATCTCACGCCCGAGGAGCTGCGCCAGCGGTGGGGTGTCACTCTCGCCCAAAACCACTCTGCGCGCGGCAAATGCGGCTGGGATCATCTGCCGCGCCAGCGCCCGCCCCCACACTTCCGGGCCGGAGAGGAGATAGAGTCGGCGTTCTCCCCGCACAGGATTATGGCGGCGGGTAGCGATCCACCATTTTCTGCGGTAGCTCCCCCTGCTGTGCCATGTTCAGCCCCATATTCTCCATCACCAGCGTCACCAGTACCATGATAATGGTTGGCATCACGCCGATACGGGTGAGGGCGACCGCGAGAAACTTCTGTGGAGAGTGGGGATCAATGGTGACAGAGAGCAACCACCCCAAAAGGAGGAAGAGGGTGGTGATGGCATAACCGATATAGAGCAGCCGGTAACGGGAAAGTGCCAGCCGCCAGTGGCTGGCGACAAACCAGCTCTTACCCTGTTCACATCTCTTGCTCTCCCTCCAGCTCCAGAGAAAGAAGAGGAGGGAGAACGAGAGGGGGAGGAGAAGGGCGATGCGACCGATCTCGAGAAAGATCGCCGCCGGCCCCAACAGTAGCTGCCCACCAAGAGAGATCATAAAGAGGTCATGGGGTTTTCGCGCCTGTCTGCGCTCCTCTTCACTCACCGTAAATGTCGGCATTCATCACTCCTGAAGATGTAATTATGGCATTATATACCCAAGAACCCTGAAAACGCTGGTTCCAGGGTATCTTCGGTATATCCCACCTCTGTTTTTCAATGAGAGAGAAGTCGATGAAATTTACCCCGTGTCAGGATCAATGTACCCATGACGGCAGCCACTGTCGCGGCTGTGGTCGCAGCCATGAGGAGATCGCCGCGGTGCGCGATATCGTCGCCTCGCTGGTGGATCACACCCTCAAAATGGGGTATGACAATGTCGAAGAGTTTACCCAGTTTGTCGCACGCAAGGCTCAACGCAGGGTGGGGAAGGGATAACCCTTCCAGAGCTACCCGAGCGCGCCGGAGCAGCTGCTCCCCTGCCCCGCAGTACAGCCGTAACAGTGCCCTTTCACCACAATGGGCCAACCCTCGACATCTCTCTGTGCCAGTTGCGAGATATGGAGCGGCACCCCCTCCTGCTGTGACGGCCTGAGCGGCAGGTCAAGTAGCTGATTGAAGTCACAGTCAAAGAGCAGCCCCTGCCAGTTGACACTAATCAGGTTACGACACATCACCGTCTCGAGATTTTGTTCAAGATATGACTCCTGCAGCAGCTGCATATAGTCGGCAAAGGCGCCGGTGGAGAGGAGCATCGATCCGAAACGGTTGATCGGCATATTGGTGATGGTCAGCAGATGGTGAAAGCGGATCCCGTGATCCCGAAGAAGCCGCTGCCGGTAATCGGCCTCGAGCGCCTCCTGCTCCGGGGGGAGGGCAGCACCCTGACTGTTATAGACCAGATTGAGACGGAGTTCAGGCCGCTCGCCGTAGCCCAAGGCGTTGAGCTGCTGGAGTCCGGTGATACTGTCACGGTAACTCCCGGCACCGCGCTGGGCATCGACATTCGCTTCCAGATAGCAGGGGAGTGAGGCGACCACCTCGACCTGCTGCTGCTGCAGAAACGCCCCCAGCCATGGCAACTCTTGCATCACCACCAGATTACAGCGGTCAACCACCTCAACCCCGATCTCCCGCGCCGCTGTTACCAACTGCCGGAAGTGTGGATTCATCTCCGGTGCCCCGCCTGTAAGGTCGAGCCGCTTCACCCCCCCTTGACGGAGATAGCGGATCACCTCTGTCACCGTCTCCTCCGTCATCACCTCTGTCCGCTTGGGACCGGCATTGACATGGCAGTGTTGGCACTGCAGATTACAGCGATAGCCGAGATTGACCTGCAGCGTCTGCAGCTGGGATCGCTGAAGCGGAGGAAAAGGGATCTGCTCGAGATGAGAGAGGGTCTCTAGCATCGGCTACTCGTCGTCTTTGCAGCCGAAACAGGTACCCACCAGCCGGGCGCTGACCACCCAGGGGTGATCACGGGGCACCAGTTTTTTCTTCCCTGCCACCTCTTGCAGCGGTACTGCCACCGCCTCCTCTCCACGCGAGGCGATCATCACCCCAAACTGTTCGCGTGCGATATGTTCGGCACAGGCGGTACCGAGACGGGTGGCAAGAAGACGATCCGCGGCAGAGGGGATCCCCCCCCGCTGCAGGTGGCCGAGAATGGTGACCCGCGACTCGAGACCGGTCAACACCTCAAGACGCTGCGAGAGGTTCACGGTGTGGTTCGCGTTGGCCAGAGCGAGTGCAGCGAGGCTCTCTTTCGCCTGTTTGCGATCCTTTTTATCTTCACTCTGCTCTGCCTCCAGTTTCTGCGCCTCTGCCGCCCGAACCAGTGCCGCCTGATCCTTGGGCAGGGCACCCTCGGCAACGGCGACAATACTGAAGTTCTTCCCCCCCGCAGCCCGGGAGCGGATCGCCCCGGCCACAACATCGATATCGTAGGGGATCTCCGGCAGAAGGATGACATCTGCCCCACCGGCAATCCCGGCCCCGAGCGCCAGCCACCCGGCGCGATGCCCCATAATCTCCACCACAATAATCCGGTGATGGCTGTGGGCGGTACTGTGGAGGCGATCAATCGCCTCGGTGGCGATACCGAGAGCGGTGTCAAAACCGAAGGTGTTGTCGGTAAAGGCGACATCATTATCGATAGTCTTGGGGAGGGTGATGATATTCAACCCCTTCTCCATCAACTGCAGCGCATTTTTCTGGGTCCCCCCCCCACCGATACAGACCAGGGCGTTGAGGCGGTTACTGTGATAGTTCTCTACAATGACATCGGTGAGATCTTGATTCTTCTTGCCGCCAAAGAGCATCTTGTGCGGCTTGTCACGACTGGTTCCGAGGATGGTCCCACCAACCGTCAGGATGCCGGAGAGGAGTGCACTGTTCAGATGTTGACTTCGGTTATCGATCAGACCGCGAAAACCGTCACGAAAACCGATCACCCGCATATCAAAATGGGAACCGGCCTTACCGACACCGCGAATGGCTGCATTCAGTCCGGGGCTATCCCCCCCTGCAGTGAGAACACCGATATTTGTACTCATAAAATTGCCTTTTA
>JADFYS010000171.1 GCA_015232955.1 Gammaproteobacteria bacterium | reverse complement strand
CAATGCGCCGCCACAAATGCGGCATTCGCGGTGTAGCGCAGTTCACCCAAAAGGTGAAACGCAAATATTGTGGATTTTATTGCATAATTATGATGTTGATGGGTATTCGTAGCGGTCAACTGCGGATTTTAGGGTTAACGAACTACAGGTCCTAATAACAGAGAGCTCCCTTTCATCCCCTCTGGCTTCGGCAACCCCATAAGATGGAGGACGGTCGGTGCAATGTTGACCAGACCACCACCGCACGCCAGATGCCACGGAACCTCATCTATAATGAGACAGGGAACCGGATAGGTGGTGTGTTGGGTGTGAGGCTCTCCGGTAACAGGGTTAGACATTTCATCGCAGTTACCGTGATCTGAGGTCAGGATAACAGAGTAATCACTCTCTTCTGCAGCAGCCAGCAGACGCCCGACTTCACGATCAAGGACCTCCACCGCTTCGATAACTGCTTGACGCACCGCAGTATGTCCTACCATATCGCCGTTGGCAAAGTTGACCACGATAAAGGCGTAGCGATTTTTTTGGAGTGCATCGATGACGGTATCCGCCACTTCTGCTGCACTCATCTCTGGTTTGAGATCATAGGTGGCGACATCGGGCGAGGGGATGAGGATCTGATCTTCGCCTGTTGCGACCTCCCCCCTGCCACCGTTAAAGAAGAAGGTGACATGGGCATATTTCTCTGTCTCGGCGCAGTGGAGCTGCTTCAATCCATACTCACTGAGAAGGTTGGAGAGGGTCGAGAGCGGTTTTTCGTGTTCAAATGCGTATGGAAGGCCATACCACTGGTCGTACTCCATCATGCAGGTGACATGGGCAGGGGTGTATCTGCCGCGGTCAAACTCTGAAAACTCATCCTTATGGAGGGCGGAGACCAGTTGTCTCGGCCGATCTTTACGGAAATTGAGGAAGATGACCGCATCGCCCGGTTCGATAGGGGTTCCCCCTGTGATGACGGTTGGAACAATAAACTCATCATCCTCTCCGGCCTGATAGCCAAAGGTGATAGCATCGAGCGCCGAAGGTGCCTGCCTCCCCTTCGCCTCAACCATCGCCCTCCACGCCATCTCGGTTCGCGGCCAGCGATTGTCACGATCCATGGCGTAGTAGCGCCCACTTACGGTTGAAAAGTGTCCTTTGGATGCCTCCAGGGCGTGACCAATTGAGCTGAGGTAGTTTTGCGCTGATCGCGGTGCGGTATCACGACCATCGGTGATCATGTGGATGCTGGGGATGGTCTGATGGCGTCGACAGAGTTTGAGCAGGGCTTGTAGATGGTTGACATGGCTGTGGACACCGCCATCAGAGACTAATCCGATGATGTGCAGAGGCCGGGAGATCTCTTTCGCCCGGTTGAGGGCGGAGAGCAGAATCGTGTTATCAAAGAATGAACCATCTTCAATCGCGTCGTTAATCACCACCAGATCTTGTCGAACAACACTCCCGGAGCCGAGGGTCATGTGACCCACCTCTGAATTACCCATCTGACCGTTGGGAAGCCCCACTGCTGCACCGGACGCCTGAAGGAGGGTGTGGGGGTTGTGGGCGAAATAGTGATCAAGGTGGGGGGTGTTTGCCTCGATCACGGCGTTACCCACCTTGGAGGGGTTGGCGCCAAATCCGTCAAGGATGATGAGAAGTACGGGTCGGCGTGGAGTTTTGTTGGTTTCGCCCATTGCTGGAATTCCTGTAGGGTAATAAGGTGTGAACAGTTAGGTACTACCTGCACAAGGATTCCGATGAGAAAACAGGGGGAGCGTCATTACAATCGGCAGTTGGGTTGAACTCTCTCCAGAGATCCGTAGCAGAATTGTGATGAAAATTACCCATTTTGTCTAGCGGCAAGAGGGTGTGCGCTCTAAATCCTGACAGGCGATACTGCTCTTAAGTTTAACTGAATTAGGTGTCACAGATATGGATAAAATTGGATGGAGGGAGGATATTGAATCGCAGTCGCTGCTGCAATGCTATTAAGTTAGTGACTGCGAAGGGATATCCCCACCCTTAACTTAATGACATTGGTCGCTGCTGTGTTGCGGGATATCCGTGTTCAAGATAGTTCTTAGAGAATGAAAAAAATGTGAATTATCTCTCTCTGCATGGTTCTTTTAATGTTCTCTCTAAGCTACAATTACCGCAGAGAACTAGCTTAGAACGAGAGGAGAGGTCATGGCACTTACACGAAAACAGCAGCAAATTTACCGCTATCTACGCGATAATCATCATCTTTTTCCGCACCCGCCAACGCTTGCAGAGCTCTGCCAAATGCTGGGATTGAGTTCGCGAGGTTCGCTCCATCGTCATATTCAGGCGTTAATTGATGAGGGTCTGGTTGAGCCGATGTCGGGAATGCGGCGTGGTGTCCGCCTGATGACTCAGGAGCGAGGGGAGAGTGAGTTACCTTTCTCAGGGGTGATTGCTGCCGGAAAGCCGATAGAGCCTTTCCCGCAGGAGGAGTTTATTTCGGTGCCATCCCTCCTACATAGTGGAAAAAACTGCTATGTATTGAAGGTAAAAGGGTTTTCAATGATCGATTTGGGGATTATGGAGGGTGATTTCGTGGTGATCGAGCCGAGGGAGGTGGCGCGTAACGGCGAGATTGTGGTCGCTCTGGTCGAAGGTGAAGTGACCCTGAAGAGGATAGAGCAGCACCCGAATCAGATTATTCTCTATCCTGCAAATCAGGAGATGGAGCCGATGCGTTACTCCCCGGATCAGGTCGATATTCAGGGGGTTTTGGTGGGACAGATGCGCTCTTATTTGTGAATCAGAGGGCGATTGCGCTTGAATTTCTGAAGAAGAGGGTAATTATGTACTCTTCAGCAGTGACAGTTTTTACAGAAGCCGGGGTTAAACCCATTTTTCATTTTAGCAACAGGAGATCTCTATGTTACAGAGTATGGAAGGAAAGAAGGTTCCAAGTGTCGTGTTTAAGACCCGCCAGGGGGCCGAGTGGGTTGATGTTAGCAGTGATGAACTCTTCTCTGGCAAGCGGGTAGTTGTTTTTTCGCTGCCGGGGGCCTTTACTCCCACCTGCTCCTCTACCCATGTCCCGCGCTTTAATCAACTGGCGCCAGCTCTAAAGGCAGCAGGTGTAGACGAGATTATCTGCATGGCGGTGAATGATGCCTTTGTGATGAACGAGTGGCAGGTAGAGCAGAAGGCGGAGAGAATCCGCTTTATCCCCGATGGCAATGGTGACTTTACCAAAGGGATGGGGCTACTGGTCGATAAGTCGGCCATCGGCTTTGGCGATCGCTCCTGGCGCTACTCAATGGTGGTAGAGAACGGGGTGGTGGAGAAGCAGTTTATCGAGCCGGAGAAACCGGGGGATCCGTTTGAGGTTTCAGATGCCGATACGATGCTTCAGTATCTTGCACCAAATGCTGAGAAGCCACTGGACGCGACGATTTTTACGCGGAAAGGGTGCCCTTTTTGTGCCAAGGCGAAGCGGTTGCTGACCGAACAGGGGATTGAGTACGAGGAGCTGCTCCTCAATCGAGACTACACCGACACAACACAGCGGGCAGTTACCGGCTCGACCAGTGTGCCGCAGGTCTACATTAACGGTAACCATATTGGCGGTAGCGATGATCTGGAGGCGTGGCTGAAAGGGCGATAATCGTCATCAGCGGTTGATCGCCACCGGCAGGGGGAGTTCGCTCCCCCTGTTTTGAACCATCTGTTGTGTTCGCTTTACTGAGTGGACGGTAACAGAGAGGCGATCAAATTCACCACACCGCCTGAGCAGTCGCCACTGCCCAGTCTCTCTCTGATCTCCCCGAGTTGTCGCTGAATACCCTTTCTCTTCTCCGGGGCCTCTATCAGTTGGATGGCTGTTGAGGCAATCTTTTCGGGAGTGGCATCGTCCTGAATCAGCTCTGGAACAACACGCTCTCCGGCAACAATATTGCACAGTGCAATATGTTTGACCCTAATCATTCGCGACATCAGCTTGTAGCTGAGTGGGTTGACGCGATAGATCACGATCATTGGGGTTTCGAGAAGGGCAAGCTCAAGGGTAACTGTCCCTGAGGCAGTGATGACCAGATCACAGCTCCTCATCACCCGATAGATATCGCCTTGCGTAACTTCAATCTTCAACTCCTGAAAAGCGGAGATGCTCTGAATATCCTCTTCGCCAAGAGTGGAAGCGAGCGGGAGGAGAAAACGGATCTTCGGGATCTTCTGCTGAAGTTGGTGACCACTCTCCAGAAGCAGGGGAAGAAGCCTCTTTAATTCGCTGCGGCGACTCCCCGGAAAGAGGCCAATGACCACCTCCTGATCACCTAACTGATACTTTTTCCGCGCCTCTGCTACCGAGTGGGTGCAGTTGACCTCATCGCGTAACGGATGGCCAACAAAGGTGACTGGGACACCGGCATCCCGATAAAAGGGAACCTCAAACGGGAAGATAACCGCCATATGGTCCACCCGTTTTTTGATGGTGTGAACTCGGTGCTGTCGCCAGGCCCAGATCTGGGGGCTGATGTAATAGAGGACAGGGATCCCTAACGCCTTGGCGCTTTTGGCGAGACGGAGGTTAAAATCGGGGTAGTCCACCAATAACAGCAGCTGCGGTCTGCGCTGGCGCAGGAGCTGTCGCATCTGCTCTAAGGCTGCGTAGAGCGTTCGGAAGTGGGCGAGCACCTCAAACAGCCCGACCACCGCCATCTGTGCAGAATCGACAATCACCTCCACTCCGGAGCGGCGCATATTTTCACCGCCTATCCCAAAAAAGTGGAGGTCGGGGATGCGTTGTTGCGCCTCGGAAATCACCAAGGCGGCGTGTTGATCGCCGGATGCCTCACCGGCGATAACCATCACCTCACGCCTTAAATTACGATGATTCATAAACAGGAGTCAACTCAATACCAATTTGTTTATATGTCATATTTTACCTGTAAGGTTGACGCTAATTTATGGTTCGAAGCAGTTGCAATTATAATCCCAAAATCCCCCTTGTTGTGGATGGTTTCCATGTGGGATCAATTTTAAGTAACTCAGCGGAAAAAGGAGGAGTTTTTAAGTCACGGGTGCTATCCTTCTTTCGGTATAAGCCCAATGCTATTAAGTGAGTGACTGCGAAGGGATCTCCGCTACCCGATTGCCGGGTGTCGATGGCATGGACG
>JADFYS010000170.1 GCA_015232955.1 Gammaproteobacteria bacterium | reverse complement strand
GAAGGGAGGGCGACCAAATGGTCAGATCTCGGTCTTAAAGTTCCCGGCTGCGCCAGTGATGAGATCGTTGTCGTCAGTCGTCAGAACAGCTCCGGCACCTACGCCTACTTTAAGAGGGCGGTACTTAAACGAGGAGCGAAAAAGGGGTTAATCGCCAAAGGCTCGTTCCGCTCCGGGACGCTCGATCTGCACGGCTCAAAGGATGTGGTCGATCTGGTGGAGAAGACCCCCTGTGCTATCGGTTATAGTGGCCTCGCCTACGCAACAGATCATGTCAAAATGGTCTGCATCTCCAGTGATGGAGCAGCCTGCATCGCTCCCAGTGTCGCTACTGCCAGTGATCGCAGCTACCCCATTGCCCGTCCCCTCTTTATGTACACCAATGGTGAACCCCAAGGCGAGATCAAAAAGTACATGGAGTGGATCCTCTCCGATGAGGGGCAGTGTATTCTCCTCAAAAAAGGGTATGCACCGGTTAAGGATGTCAACTGCCCCTCCTAAACCTGAGACCACCCTGTAGGGCTCAACCCCCATTCTCACCACACCGCGTCTTATCACCATACCATTCCTAGAGGAGAGCCGGGATGTCTTCACATCTGGAAAAGCGTCTTGAGCAAGATCTGTTCAAGATCCGCAACTCTGTCGCCCTGCAGGCAAAAGAGGTCGAAACAGCGGTTAGAAATAGCGTTGAGGCGCTACAGAGTGGCAACCGCGAACTGGCAACGATGACCGTTCTGCGCGACCACGGCGTCAATCGCACCATGCGCAATATCGACGCTTCCTGTCACCGTTTTATTGCGCTCTATCTCCCCTCCGCGGGTACGCTCCGCCTCCTCTTCTCCATTACCCGAGTCAACCTTGAACTAGAACGGATCGGCGATTACGCGGTGACCATCGCCAGGGAGGCGACACAGCTCTCTGCGATTCCCACTGGCTTTATCGGCCGCGAACTGGAGCGAATTTCCGGGGTCGCTCTGCTCATGCTCCACCATGCAGCGAAGGCGTTTGATGAACTCAGCCCGGATATTGCCAAAAGTACGATACTCATCTCCGATCAGATCGAGGTAAGCCTCGACTCGGTCTATGAGGCACTGCAACAGCAACCGTTGGCGGAGAGGAGCGATACCTTTGCCCTTTTTGCCATCTTTACCCAGCTGAAACGGGTCACCGATCAGGCAAAAAATATCTGTGAAGAGACGCTGTTTGCAGCAAGTGGCATCACCAAAGAGTCGGGGCAGTACCCGATCCTCTTTGTTGACCGCTCTGGGCAGCTCCTGAGTCGGCTTGCGGTGGCCATCGCCCGCACCCGCTTTCCCAAAAGTGGTCAATATAGTGCCGCCGGTAGCGGTGACGCGACGGCGCAGCAACCGCTGCTGGAGACCTTTTTCCAACGGCACGAGATGAATAGCAGAGATATCGTCACCTGCGATCTCTCTACGGTCACCGACCATCAACTACACGAAACCGATGTGGTGATCGCCCTTCAAGGGGAGGTTGAAGCGTATTTCCCCACCCTCCCGTTCCACACCTCCGGTCTCTCATGGCCGATTGTCCGTGGTGACGCGATTGAGAGTGAAGAGGAGCTTGAACACGCCTATCGCGAACTGGCCTCGAGGATCGAGGAGTTTATGTTCATGATGCGCGGAGATGAGGCGAACTGAGATGGCGACGACCAAGGCGACAGAGCAGCTCGATTTTGATCGCTATAACCAGGAGTGGTATATCGATAAACTGGTTCAAGGAGTGGTCTTTCTTGCCGGAATCTCGGCCATTGTCTTTGTTCTGGGGATCTTTATCTTTGTGACGATGGAGGGGATCGGATTTCTGTTTAAAGATTTTAGCCTCTCTCAATTTCTCCTCTCACCGTGGTGGGAGCCGACCGATGACGATAAACCGACCTACGGTATTCTCGCCCTTATTGCCGGGACCGCCAGCGTCACCGGCCTGGCGATGGTGGTGGCGATCCCCTTCTCTCTCGGCGCAGCGATCTATATCGGTGAGTTTGCCACCGGTAAAACCCGCGAAACACTTAAAGTTCTGGTTGAGCTACTGGCGGCTATCCCCTCGGTGGTGTGGGGGTTTATCGGTCTGTCGATTATGAATCCACTTATTATTGATCTCTTTGATGTTCCGGTCGGCCTTACGGTGCTCAATGCCGGGATTATTCTGGGATTGATGGCGGCACCGATTATGACCTCTATCGCCGAAGATGCGCTGAAGGCGGTCCCCGATCGCTATCGGGAGGCGGCCGAGGCGCTGGGCGCAACCCGCTGGCAGGTGATCTTTAAGACCATTCTCCCTGCGGCCAAAAACGGTCTCCTTGGCGCTGTTCTCCTTGGCGTTGGCCGCGGCTTTGGCGAGACGATGGCGGTACTGATGGCCACCGGTCATGCGATCAACATCCCCGACTCCATTTTTGACTCGGTGCGCGCCCTTACCACCACCATCGCGGCCGAGCTGGGGGAGACCGCTGTAGGCTCTCCCCACTACGAGGCGCTGTTCACCATCGGCATCTTTCTCTTCCTCATCACCTTCATAATTAATCTGTCGGCGGATCTCATTGTCCGCGGTATTCGCAACCAGTAACCGCTAACATCCGGTTCTCATCAGGAGTAAACGCCCCCCCATGAAACACTCTACCCAGATGTTTGCGGAGTCTGACCTCAACAACCGCAACCGCCGCTATGAACAGCTGTTTAAGACCTTGTTTCTGCTTATGACCCTGCTTCTCATCATCCCGGTGCTCGTCATCCTCGGGACGCTGATTGTCAAAGGGAGTGGCTCCCTCTCTATCGAATTTCTCTTCACCGAACCCACCAACGGCATGACCGAGGGGGGGATCTTTCCGGCACTCCTCGGTACTGTCTGGCTGGTCTCGGTCGCCCTGCTTATCTCGGTGCCACTGGGCGTTGCCGCCGCAATCTATCTAAGTGAGTACGCCCCGGATAACTGGTATACCCGGATCATCAACCTCGCCATTATCAACCTTGCCGGAGTCCCCTCCATCGTCCATGCCCTCTTCGGGGTGGGGGCGTTTGTCATCTTCTTCGGCTTTGGGACCAGTATTCTGGCCGCGAGCCTCACCCTCGCCATCATGACCCTGCCGGTGGTGATCGTCTCCACCCGGGAGTCGCTGCAGGCAGTGCCTCACGCCTTTCGCGAGGCGTGCTGGAATATGGGGGCAACCCGCTGGCAGACCATTCGCAAGGTGGTGCTACCCAATGCAGTCAGTGGCATCCTCACCGGGGTGATCCTTGAGGTTTCCCGCACAACAGGAGAGACCGCGCCGATTATGTTTACCGGCGCAGCCTTCTTTCTCCCCTACCTGCCGCAAGGGATCTTTGACCAGACCATGGCGCTGTCACTCCATCTCTTTGTGGTGGCGACTCAGGTCCCCAATGTTCCCGAATCTCTCCCTTACGGGGTAGCTCTGGTTCTCATCGGGATAGTGCTCTTAATGAACACCCTCTCAATCGCCTTCCGTATGCATCTGCGAAGTAAGAAAAAATGGTAAGCCAGACGGAAAAGCCCCCCAAATTTTCGGTTAAGGATCTCACTATTCGCTACGGGACGACCCCGGCACTCTCCGGTGTCTCGCTTGAGGTGGAAGAGAACGAGATTTTTGGCATCATCGGCCCCGCCAACGCCGGTAAAACCTCCTTTCTTAAAGTTCTCAACCGCATGGATACCATGACCGAGGGGATGAGCTATGAAGGGGAGATCGAATTTAACGGCATCAACACCCGTAAGTTGCGCAATCTCTATGCCCTGCGCAGCCGTATCGGGGTCGTCTTTCCTCTCCCTGTAGGTCTACCACTCTCGATCTATGATAATGTCGCTTTCTCTCCCCGCCTGCGCGGAATCAATGAAAAAAAACGACTTGATCAAATTGTCGAGCAGTCGTTGACACGAGCCGCGCTATGGGATGAAGTCAAAGATCGCCTGGACTCACTTGGAAGCCTCCTCTCCGGTGGTCAACAGCAGCGCCTGACCATCGCCCGCGCCCTCTCCCAGGATCCCGATATCCTCTTTCTCGATGAGTTCTCCATCGCCGTCGATCCCGTCACCACCATGCGGATTGAGGATGTCCTGGTGGAACTGAAACAGGAGATGACCATCATCCTTGTCACCAATCTGGTTCAACAGGCGCGACGCCTCACCCGACGAACCGCCTTTTTTCTCTCGGGTGAGTGCGTCGAGGTGGGAGAGACCGAAGCGATGTTTGCAGGGGATGTCAAAGATTCACGCACCAGTGACTACATAGAGGGCCGTTTCGGATAATTGGATAATTGGATAATGAAAAATAGCCGCCAAAACAGTGCGATCAAGACCCGTGATCTGAACCTCTGGTACGGGACCTTTCAGGCGCTGTATGATATTAACCTTGAGATCACACCTAGGGCTATCACCTCCTTAATCGGCCCCTCCGGTTGCGGGAAGTCGACCTTTCTCAAGAGTATTAACCGCATTAACGAACGGTTGGGATATGTCCGCATCAGCGGCTCGATCGAGGTCCATAACAAAAATATCTACGATCCCGATGTCGAACTGGTACAGCTTCGCAAAAATGTGGGCATGGTGTTTCAGCGTCCCAACCCACTCCCCACCTCGATTCGTGAAAATATCCTCTACGGCCATAAACTCCATCGCGGCAGTAAGTGGGTCACCCGTAGTGGTGAAGATGAGATCGTTGAATCTGTCCTAAAACAGGTTCTGCTCTGGGACAAGGTAAAGGATCGCCTCCATCGTCGGGCGATTGACCTCTCACTAGAGGAGCAGCAGAAGCTCTGTATCGCCCGCCTTCTCCCGGTTCAACCCTCTATCCTGCTCATGGATGAGCCGTGTTCAGCGCTCGACCCCAAGGGGACCGCAGCGGTGGAGGAGCTGATCTGGGAGTTACGGGAGAAATACACCATTGTCATCGTCACCCACAACATGGCTCAGGCGCGACGGGCGAGTGAGGAGTGCATCTTTATGCTGATGGGGAAAGTGGTCGAGAAGAGCGAGACCCAGGAGATGTTTGTCACCCCCAAATGTAAAGAGACCGCCGACTATATCGAAGGTCGTTACGGTTAGCGCCCGCCTAACTTGCATGAATGGTGCGGCGTCACCCTCGATTATGAAATGTATTTCACGCTAATGATCATGCCAGATACTT
>JADFYS010000016.1 GCA_015232955.1 Gammaproteobacteria bacterium | reverse complement strand
ATTGCTCGTGCATTGTTCTACCTTCGTCCATCCTTGGACTCGTACCTTCGGCATCCATGCCTTCGTTGCACTGCACCACCACAAACGCACCCTTCACGGTGTCCCACTGCGGATTTTAGGATTATCCGCTAATATTCTAAATGGAGAAATTAAGTTTCTATACCCAAGATACTTGGGTATAGGTTCAGGGAAAAGGGAGTCCGAACTCCTCTTCAAACCGCTGTGCAAACTGATCGGGTGTGAAACTGTGGTTCTGGGTACCGTGACTCTCGATCTTGATCGCCCCCATGAGTGCAGCAACTCTCCCAATCATCTCCCAACTCAGTTTGCGACTGAGTCCATAGAGGATGCCCGCCCGGTAGGCGTCACCACAACCGGTGGGATCACACAGCTCCGTCGCCTTTGCCACCGGGATCTCTCTCACCGCACCATTAGAGTAGATCGATGAACCGTCACCGCCCCGGGTGACGATGAGCGCCTCAACCGAGGTCGCCAGCTCCTCCAGCCCTTTACCGGTCTTCTCCCGCAACAGCTCTGCCTCATAATCATTGACCGCCACCCAGGTCGCGTCATCGATAAAATGCAACAGCTCTTCCCCTGTAAACATCGGCAGCCCCTGACCGGGATCAAAGATAAAAGGGATCCCCGCCGCCGCCAGCTGCGCTGCGTGTTCTATCATCCCGTCGCGACCATCCGGAGCGATAATCCCCACCTCAACCCCGGAAGCATCACTCACTTTATTGATATGAGAGAAGCTCATCGCTCCGGGGTGAAATGCGGTAATCTGATTATCATCCATATCGGTGGTGATAAAGGCTTGAGCGGTGTAGGCGTGGTCAATCTCGCGCACATGACGAACATCAATCCCACACTTTAGCATCCAGTCACGATAGGGGGAGAAATCCATCCCCACCGTCGCCATCGGTAGCGGGTTTCCCCCCAGCAGCTTGAGGTTGTAGGCGATATTTCCGGCACACCCTCCGGTCTCTCGTCGCATCTCCGGCACCAGAAAAGAGACATTGAGCATATGGACGCTTTCAGGAAGAATATGGTTCTTAAATTGATCGCGAAAGACCATAATGGTGTCATAAGCGAATGAACCGCAGATTAATGCCGACATAAATTACCTCTGGTTGTCAGTCAAACAAGATGAATACCCAGCACAGCACCACCCCGGTCTGTGCCAGAAAACAGGCTGCCGAGCCGATATCTTTGGCCCGCCCGGACAGGGGGTGGTGTTCGACACTAATGCGATCCACCACCGTCTCCAGCGCCGAATTGAGGAGCTCTACCACCAGCATCAGCAGGAGTGGCATCACCAGCAGCAGCCGCTCAACTCCATTCTCCCCCAACCATAGCCCCAAAGGGAAGAGAAACAGTACCGCAATCAGCTCCAGACGAAACGACTCTTCGTAACGCAGGGCTGCGCGAATCCCCTGCAGTGAGTAGCCAAAAGCGGCACCGATTCGCAAGATTCCCTGAGGTGGGGGTTTATTGATTGGGGCACTCATCTCCAGGTGAGACGGGGGATACGGGCGGCACGAACATCATCAAGTCTGGTCACCGGCAAGCTATGAGGCGCCTCTTTCAGTAGCGTCGGTTCCTCTTCGGCCTCGGCGCGAATCTTAACCATCGCCTCGACAAAGCGGTCAAGCGTCGCTTTGTCTTCGGTCTCGGTTGGCTCAATAAGCAGACATTCGGCCACCAGCAGCGGAAAATAGGTGGTGGGGGCGTGGTGGCCGTAATCGAGCAGCCGTTTTGCGAGATCCATGGTGGTCACATCCAGCGCTTTCGCCTCACGCCGCAGAGTGATAATGAATTCATGGGTTGCCCGACGATCGGGAAACGCGCTGCTAAAGCCCGCTTGTTGCAGTCGCTGCTGAAGATAGTTGGCGTTAAGCGTCGCAAACTCTGCAACCCGCTCCAATCCCCGTCGCCCCAACATCAGGGCATAGGTATAGGCACGAAGCAAGATTCCGCTATTCCCCATAAAGGCGGAAAGCGGACCGATGGATAGCGGCAGATCCCGCTCTGTCAGCCAGCGGTACTCACCCGCTTCCAAACCGACCACAGGAACCGGAAGAAAGGGGAGCAGTCGCTCCCCCACCACCACCGGCCCCGCCCCGGGGCCACCGCCACCATGGGGGGTAGAGAAGGTTTTATGGAGGTTAAGATGGACCACATCAAACCCCATATCGCCCGGCTTCACCTTGCCGAGGATGGCGTTAAAATTGGCGCCATCATAGTAGAGCAGCCCCCCTGCAGCGTGAACAATGGCTGCAATCGCTTCGATCTTTCGTTCAAAGACACCGAGCGTGGAGGGGTTGGTCAACATAATCCCCGCCGTCTGCGGGCCGACGGCCTCTTGTAGCGCAGTCAAATCGACATCGCCGTGGCTATCGGTCCGAATCTCCCGCACCCGATAGCCGCACATTACCGCTGTCGCCGGATTGGTGCCGTGGGCAGCATCGGGGACCAGAATCTCATTGCGGGCGCTATCTCCCCGCTGCTGGTGATAGGCGCGGATCATCGCGATCCCGGCAAACTCCCCCTGAGCACCGGCCATCGGGGTGAGTGAACAGCCCACCATTCCCGTCACCTGCTGCAGGATCTGCTGCAGATGGTAGAGCGAGGCGAGCACCCCCTGGCCGTGGGTCTCGGTCGGGGCGAGGGGGTGTCTTCCCGCAAACTCCGGGAGCTGCGCCAGGCGATGGCAGCCTCGGGGGTTATATTTCATGGTGCAGGAGCCGAGCGGATAGAAGTGGGTATCGATCGAAAAGTTGCGTTGCGACAGACGGGTAAAGTGGCGCACCACCTGCAGCTCCGAGAGACGAGGCAGGGGGATCTCCCCCTTCCGCAACAGCGCCTCGGGCAGCTCTGGCGCCGCAGACGGTTCGACCGTTGCCGCAAACTGCGCCCGGTTACTGCGCCCGGGTACCGACTGTTCAATTAAGAGTTCCATCACTTTCGCCTCATCTGATAACGCCACTTCGCCGAATATGGTATTTGCCATCCTGACCCCGACGCCCGAGCAGCCCCAAGCTGTTCCGCAGCTGCTCCGGCGTGGTTGACCGTGGCTCTACCGTAATCTGGGTCAGGTAACGCCCACTGCTCTCAAAAGTCACACTCCCTGCAAGCTGCAGCTCCCCCCCCTCGTTACTCAGCATCCCTTCGACCCCCTCTCGCCCTTCTGTAGTGAGCGGTTCCAGGCGTAACTGGAGATCTCCCAGCGCCGCTTTTAGAGGTACTGTCAGCGCCGCCTGCCGCCACTGGACAACACCCTCGGCGCCGGTCAGTTTGCCACCACTGAGCGTGATCCGGGGAAGATCGAGCACCACTCGCCCCTCAAGAACCAGTGGCAGAAAGGGGAATAGCTGCAGGATCTGGCCTACGCCAAAATCCCCCTCTACCATTTCAACCGTCTCGCCACTGCGATCAAGTGCCGCGGTTGCCACCCCTTTGAGGTGGCCATCCCCCTGCTGCAGCAGCCACTGGAGGGCAGCGGATCCGCCTAACAGTTGGAGCGGTGCCACCTCCCAACTCAACCTCCCCAGCGCCATTTCATCCCAGTAGAGCTGTGCTGCTGAACCCTGCCAGACGGTACCGTCGACCCCCTGGAGATCCAGTCGGCGCTCTATCTCCGGCTCGATATAGGGACGAGCGTAACGGTAAGCGCTCTCCGCCGGGAGCCAGATGAGCAGCCCCAGAGCGTATGCAAACCCTAATAGCACCAACCACCCGACCCATCTTTTCATCGTCTCACCACCAGTCGCGCCTTCACCCGCCCTGCCCGTTCACTCTTATCGATCACTGCAGCCTCTATCTCCACCTGCTGCCGTGATAGCCCCTCTAGCCACTGCGCCAGAAGACGGTAGGGGGCATCTTCGAACCAGATCTGTACCCCCTCCCCTTCCGGTTGTATCCTTTTGATCGCCTCTGCCAGCCCCTGCTGTCGCGCCGTGCGATCAATGAGTGAGAGGAGAGAGCCATCCCCACCCTCCGCTTCACCCGGAGCAGCCCGATGCAGCTGCTGAACCTCGCTTGCGGCGATCTGCATCCAGCTCACCTCCTGCCGTGCCCGCTGCAGGCGATCCTCAAGATCACTTCGCTCCCGCTGCATCGGTTCCCAAAACTGAAGGTAGAGGATCAGCAGAAGGACCACCCCGCCTCCGCTACCGAGGAGGATCTGCTCCCGTAACTGCAGTCGTAACCAGAACGCTCTCACCCCTGCTTCTCCGTCACTGAAATTCTCCCTTCTACTTCGCTACCACGGGAAGTGGCACTCTCAATGGTGGCACTCTTCCCTTCCGCTTCAAGCCGCTGCTGAATTCGTTCTAGGCCAGCGATGGCCTCAAGACGCAGATAGAGTTCAAGCCGCTGCTGTCGATAGCGTACCCCCTCCACTTCAACCCCCGGTTCAGCCATCACTGCGGTAATCGCCGGCGCAAAGAGGGGGATAAAGCCACTCGCCCCACCCTCCTGTTGCCGCAGTTTGCTCAGCTTCTGCTCCATCTGTGCTCGGGGATTAATGACACGCTGACTTTCAGGAAACGCCTTCAGATAGAGGTTCCGACTCTCTTGCTGGAGCTGTGCCACCTCCTGCTGTAGACGCTGCAGATTGAGCCAGTCACTTCCGATCATCAAGCCGATCCATAGCAGCGCAAGGAGTAGCACCGGTCGCCACGGCTTGAGCATCTTACCCAGCTGTTCGGTTCTGCTATAACTCCCCTGAAGAAGATTAGGGGATCCCTGCCACTGCAGCGGCAGTTGCCACAGGTTTTGGCCATGCATCTCGTTGAGGGTCACCGTCTCTGAGGTGAAGAGTTCCCTCCAGAAAGGGTCATCCCCTCCCCGCTGTCGCAGATCATAGATCTCCAGTGGCGTTGGCTGGCTGCTATCTCCCTGCGCTCGCTCACTCTCCAGCAGCTGCAGCGCCGCAGCAGCGGGAAGAGAGAAACCGTGATAACGACCCGAGCGCAGCAGGAGATCCTCGCCCTCCTCAAGCAGCAGCGTCGAGCGGTCGGTGCTAAAGGGGAGCAGTAGGGTATCGACCACCATCGCCTCGAGACGAATCCCGGCGTCACTAAACGGGGCGAGCCACTGTGCCATCCGTTCATGACTCACCACCGCAACCCCTTGCCCCTCTTCTCCCCGCGCCTGCTCCACCACAAAATGGAGCTGATCCACATCCTCTGCCAGCTGATCTTCCAGGGCGTAGGGGACCGCACGCATCACCTTCTGCCGGTTGCGACTGGGAATGGTCACTGTGGTGAGATGGAGATCCCGCCCCGGAACCACCAGCACCGCCCGTCGCCCACTTAACTGAGGTTTGAGATCCTCGAGGGTACTCTCCCCCTCCAGCGCCTCCTCTTTTCCAGCCGCCGGAATGTACCAGCTAAACTCTTCGGGAGTCGCCCTACCCTTCCAGCGAATATAACAAGTTCTTATGGCCATAGCTCTATTTTACCCAACCCGCTCCCGCAGTAATACCGTTACCGTGCCATCACTCTCCCGCCGCAATATCGACTGATAACGGTGAGTGATGGTATCCATCTCAAGTGAGGTACGAATCGCAAAGTGGCCGGGACTCACCCCAAGGAGTGTCGGCTCGACCTCTCGCACCACACCCGCAGCAGCGGGCAGCGACTTGATATAGTTGTTAAACGCCTCGACACTCTCAAACGGCTCCTGTCGTCGCCGTTCTATGATCAGCTCCGCCTCACCGCTGCCGATCTCCGGATGGAGTGCCTGGAGCAGCTCCGCCCCCGCCCAGTTGACATTCAGCACACTCCCGCTCGGAAGCGGCATCAACCAGAGCAGCAGTTTCTGATAGCTCTCGCTATCGACGCCGCGAATCAGACGCAGCTCACTCAGGGAGACCATTGGACCATCGGCGGTGCGATAGGGTCTCTCCAGCCCCTGATAGTAGAGATCTTCCGCCCCGTTAAAGCGTGTCTCCTGATCGGGATCAATCCAGTCCCCCAAGGCATCCACCAGCTCGGGTTCAACCTCTATCTGCTGCAGCAGCCGTTGCAGGATCTCCATCCGCACCGGCACCATCTGCTCCCCCTGAATCAGGTTGTTGGGATTAAAGCGGGATTCGAGATCCAGCACCAGTTCGACCCCGAGGACGCCGCCCTCCACCCGCTCCTGATAACCGAAGGTGGTGAGGGCGGTCAACTCTTCATACCGTTCCAGCGTAATCAACTCAATCTCATCCCAGTAGCGTTCTATGAGCGGCGCCGCATGATCCTCTACCGCCATATGGTAGAGCCACGCCTGTTCGCTCTGAAGCAGGTTCGCAGTTCGGCGCACATCCAGCGCCTGTCGTGTCACCATACCCACAGCGATTATGGTCGATAGTGCCACCACCAGCAGGGCGGTGAGCAGCGCCACCCCCCGTTCCTGAAACACTCCCCGCGCCCGTCCCATTACCAGGTCACTCCCACCGTCCGTATCAGACGACGGAGTTCACCATAGCGGGCGACGGTCACTGTCACCTCAACTGCCCGAGGCAGCGGTGTCGAGCGAGATCCCTCCCCCGTTGTACTCTGTTCGATTGGGGGCCACCCTTCAAGCCACGCCCCCTCCTGGTCAAGAAAACGGAAACGGATCTCCTCCACTTCATGGAGTAATTCGGCCTTATCGGGCTCAGAGGCGTAACCGCGATCCAACACCCGCCAGCTATAGCGGCTCAACACCCCCTCCTCCACCCCGTAACCGACCCGCTGCAGGGTACTGCGCGGCTGTCGCGCCGGATTGGCCCAGCCAGCTCGGGTAAACTCCAGCAGGAGCTGCCCCACCTCCTGACTCTGAAGGGGTGGCTGGCGATCTCCGTACTGATCGCGAATGGCGCGCCCGGCCAGCTGATTGAGATCCTCGCCCAGAATATAGAGCGCTCGCTGAAGCTGTTTAAACTGCTGCGAATGGCTCTCCAGCTGCTGTTCGGTCTTGAGCATGGAGTTCAGTCCCCCGAAGGCCATCGCTGAGAGCAGGGCAAACATCGCCAACGCAATGAGCAGCTCCATTAGGGTAAACCCCTGATGTGATAAGCGGCTCATGGCCCGACCTGCGCTCGCGGCTCGGCAATAAAGGCGGAGAGACGGGTTACTCTCTGAAACTCTCTTCCGCTCTCCTCGGCAACACTCACCTCAACGCGGCGGATGGCATCATCAAAGGTGTCACTCACCACCGTCTGCCACTGCCAGTTGCGTCCGCCAAAGGTCACTTCGCCACGCCTCTCTCCCTTCTCCGGCCACTGCGGCTGAAGCTGCAGTTCAGCAACACGATTCATCGCCACCCAGTGACCAAAACTCTTGGCGCCGATATGGGCTGAGGCGGCGGCACTCTGACTCCCCCCCTGGATCAAGGCCCCCATCGCCACCGCCAGTACAGCCAGGGTGACCATAATCTCAAGCAGGGTGAAACCGCGCGTGGGGTCGCGCATCAGCTCAGCGCCCCGACCGTCTCGGCCGTAATTTCTCCCATCAGCGGGGCGTGGAGACGGATTCGCCCCTCCTCATTGACCATTAGCAGTAGTTCAAACGGTGTCCGCTCACCACTGGAGAGGAGATAGACCTGTGGTTGAACCTCTTGCGCCGTCACTGCCTCTTCACCGGGAAAGGTGAGAGGCAGCCCCTCCACCACCAGCTGTAGTGAGAGGGGTGGTGGCAGCTGGCGCTGACGATAGAGGGGGGAGAGATCATAGGGAAACCACGCCTCCCCCTCCTGAATCAGAAAACGGTAGTGGTCACGACCAAACTCTATCCCAAGCTGAACCCCCTGCATAATCGCCTCATCACTCGCCATCTCTATCAGGGCGCGGAGTCGTTTAATCTCCTGCTGTGCTCTCCGTCCCGCACCGCCATCGCCCACAGAGAGCGAGGCGAAGGTGAGGATGATGCCGATCATCACCATCACGATCAGCAGCTCGAGCAGGGTGAAGCCGCGCTGTTGGCGATGGGGAGGATTCAGGAGAGATCCCAGTTACCGATATCGGTGTTGGCGTCAACCCCACCGGAGAGGCCATCCGCACCATAGGTAAAGATATCGATCTCACCATTAATCCCGGGGGAGAGGTAGAGATAATGGTTCCCCCAAGGGTCTTTCGGCAGTTGCGGCAGATAGCCACCCGCTTTCCAGTTTTTCGGCTCGGGGCTTCCCCCCGGACGGTCGACCAGCGCTTCAAGCCCCTGATCGGTTGTCGGATAGCTGAAATTATCCAGCTTGTAGAGATTGAGGGCACTCTCGATCGCCCGGATGTCCTGTTTCGCCTTGGCTGTTCGCGCCTTCTCCGGATTATCCATTATTCTAGGCACCACCACTGCGGCGAGGATCCCCAAAATAACCACCACCACCATCACTTCGATCAGGGTAAACCCCTTCACCCTACTCCGACTTCGTTGCATACCATCTCCTTGAAAAATTTTCTGTCAAAAACAGAGCCTGACCCGCTATCTCAGCGGTCGGCAGCAGCTGTCACCGCTACTGCACCAGCTGATTGATCTCAAATATCGGGAGGAGAATCGCGAGGACTATCACCATCACCACGCCCCCCATCACCACCAGCAGCAGCGGTTCAAACAGCCCCATCAACATCCCGATGAGGGTCTCCAGCTCCTGCTCCTGATTATCCGCCGCCCGTTCGAGCATCGACTCCAGCTCGCCACTCGCCTCGCCGCTCGCCACCAGATGGGTGACAATCGGCGGGAAATAACCGCACTGCTGCAATGAAGGGGCGATATGCGCCCCTTCTCGCACCCGATCTGCCGCCTGCAGCACCCCTTTTTTCATGGGGAGACTGGTGACCACCTCTGCTGCAATACGCATCGACTCCAGCGCCGGTACACTACTCGCAACCATAATGCTGAAGGTGCGTGCGAAGCGGGCCGTATTCAGACCACGCATCAGCCGCGAGATCAGGGGTAGACGATGGAGCAGCAGGTGCCAGCGAAAACGGACCGGCTCCCGACGCAGTGACCAGCGAAAGAGAAACAGCAGTGCCACCAAAAGCAGCAAGAGATAGAGTCCGTTGGCCTGCAAAAATTCACTTAGGGCGATGAGGGCAAGGGTCAGCGGCGGCATCTCCTGACCGATACTGGCGAACACCTGCACCACCTCTGGCACCACATAGACCAGAAGGGCGCTGGTCACCCCGAGAGCCATTAGGGTGAGAATCACCGGATAGAAGAGTGCCATCTGGATCTTCTGGCGCATTCGTTGCCGGTTTTCGGTGTAGTCGGCCAACCGCTCCAACACCAGATCGAGATGGCCCGACTGCTCTCCAGCAGCGACAGTGGTACGGTAGAGTTCGGGAAAGGTTGCGGGAAAACCGGCCAGTCCGGCGGCAAAGCTCTGCCCCTCCATCACCCGGGAGCGCACCGCGAGCAGCATCGAGGTGTGGTGCGGCTTCTCCGACTGCTGCGCTGCGGTCTGGATCGCCTCTTCCAGCGGGAGCCCCGCCCGCACCAGTGTTGCCAGTTGACGGGTAATCACTGCGAGATCTGCGGCACTCATCCCCCGGCGCAGGGTGAACCGCTCCCCATCCTCTTCTCGCTTCTCCGAAGTGGCACTAAGGGAGAGGGGGGTCAACCCCTGTTCCCGTAACTGCTGCCGGACCTGACGCGCGGTATCCCCTTCGAGGACCCCTTTTCTCTCCCGCCCCCGGCTATCGATAGCACTATACTCAAAAGCGCCCATAACTTACCTGCCCCCCGTCGCCACCAGCATCTGCCTCAACTCTCGGAGTGGGTAACCCGTAACACCTCTTCAAGAGAGGTATCCCCCTGCAGCACTCGCCGCAGGCCATCTTCCTGAATCGAAGGGGTATCACCACGAAGGAGACGATCGATCTGCTGCTCACTCGCCCCTTCATGAATCATCGTCCGCAGCGGATCTGTCACCACCACCAGTTCATAGATACCGGTTCGGCCACGATAGCCGAGACCATTGCACTTTTCACAGCCATCACTACTGCGATAGAGCGTTGGCGGCTGTAACGGATCGACCCCGAGCAGCTGACATTCGCTGGGGGTCGCGGTATAGGGGAGACGACAACTCTTACAGAGCAGTCTGAGCAGACGCTGCGACAGAACACCAATAAGACTGGAGGAGATGAGAAAGGGTTCTATCCCCATATCACGCAGCCGGGAGAGGGCACCGATCGCGGTGTTGGTGTGCAGAGTCGAGAGGACAAGGTGTCCGGTAAGGCTCGCCTGAACCGCTATCTGCGCCGTCTCGAGATCCCGGATCTCACCCACCATCACTACATCGGGATCCTGGCGGAGGATCGCGCGTAACCCCTTGGCAAAGCTCATCGCCACTTTGTTATTGACCTGTGTCTGGCCGATGCCGTCGATGTCGTATTCGATCGGATCCTCTACCGTCAAGATATTGCGGCTACGGGCGTTGAGACGGGTAAGGGCAGCATAGAGGGTTGTGGTCTTACCCGAACCGGTGGGGCCGGTCACCAACAGGATACCGTGGGGGCGATGAATCAGGGCGTCGATACGGCGCTGATCGCTTAGCACCATTCCCAACTGTTCCAGATCGAGTTTTCCCGCCTGTTTATCGAGAAGGCGCATCACCACCCGTTCACCATTCCCCGAAGGGAGGGTCGATACCCGAACATCCACCGCACGCCCGGCGATACGGAGTGAGATGCGCCCATCCTGAGGCAGCCGTTTCTCGGCAATATCGAGTTTCGCCATCACCTTAATCCGGGATACGAGTAGTGGCGCAAGATTTTTTTGGGGCTGCAGCACTTCACGCAGCACGCCATCGACCCGGAAGCGAACCACCATCCGGTTCTCATAGGTCTCGATATGGATATCTGAGGCCTCTTCGCGAATCGCCTCTGAGAGCAGCGCATTAATCAGACGAATGATCGGCGCATCATCCTCACTCTCAAGCAGATCCTCAGGTTCACTCAACTGTCCGGCAAGATCGTGGAGGTTCAACTCTTCGCCCAGCTCCCCCATCACCTGACTCGACTCGTTCCGGCTCTGCTCGTAATGGCGCTGCAACAGGAGATCAAAACGATCACTACTGATTGAGGAGATGGTGGGAGCACCCTGTGTTATCCGTAACACTTCGGCAACCGTCTCCAGCTTAAGCGGGGGACGATAGTAGAGCTTCTCCTCGCCCTCTTCATTAACCAAGAGGAGACCATGGCGACGAGCGAAAGCGAAGGGGAGCGTCAACCCTACCACCATCTTCTCCTCTGTTCCCGGAGTGGCAGGATCAGAGACCATCACCACTACTCAACCGCTTCGAGCGAACCGGCGTCGGTCACTCCATCCGGGTAAAGCGTCTCAAACGGAAGTGGCAGTTCAAGAAAGTCGGGGAGATCCGGGATGAGCGGACGCTGTTCATCCCAGAGCAGACCACTGCTCTTCTGCTGTCCCAGCAGCTGCTTCGCCCGTAACAGATTATATTTTCGAGAGGTGATCTCGGTGCCATCTTTACTGTCACGAATGATCCGTGGATGGAGGAAGATGGTCAGATCCTGCTTCACCTTGGTATTTTTACGGTAACTGAAGAGCCAACCCAGAACCGGGATATCCCCCAGCCCCGGCACCTTCTGCTGGCTCTCACTATAGGTCTCATCAAGCAACCCACCCAAAGCGAGAATCTCACCATCATCAACCATTACCGTCGATTTCAGGGAGCGTTTATTGGTGATGAGATCCGTCGCGCCGGTGGAGGCGGCACTCACGCTGGAGACCTCTTGCGCAATCTCAAGACGAATCGAATTCCCCTCATTAATCTGCGGTTTGATCTTAAGCGAGATCCCCACATCCTGCCGCTCAATGGTCTGAAAGGGGTTGGTTGGGTTTGAGGTGGTGCCGGTAGAGGAGTAGGAGCCGGTGACAAAGGGGACATTCTGGCCGACAACAATCTCTGCCTCTTCATTATCCAGGGTGACAAGAGAGGGGGTCGAGAGGATATTGGTATCGGCATCTCCGCGTAACGCCCGTACCAGTGCGACAAAGCGACGCCCACCCGAGGTGATATCGCCCATGGCAAGAGTTAACCCCGGTGGAATGCTGGTGTAATCACCGCTCAGCGCTGAGCCGGCAACAGAGGCGAGAGAGCCGTTAAAATCGACAATACCGACAGGGGAAGTCTCGTTTGAGCCGTCATAACCCCAGTTGACCCCAAACTCCGCCGCCTTATCACTGGAGATCTCGGCGATCACCGCTTTCACCATCACCTGGGCCCGGCGTACATCGAGCTGACGAATCACCGCCTCCAGCTCGCGAATCACCTCTGGTGTCGCATTAATCACTAAGGCGTTGGTCGCCTCATCCGCCTGAATGGTGATGCTGTTCCCCCCACCGCCTTTTCCCCCTTGTGGTGGACGACTGTTCGAGGTAGCCGCTGCGGTAATATTCTGGCCGACGCTACTGAGCACCGTAGCCAGATCCTTGGCGCTGGCATAACGGAGATAGATCACCTTGGTATTCCCCTCTCCCCCCGTCGGGGTATCGAGCTGTTTGATAACCGAAACCACCTGTGTTCGCTTCGACTTCTCCCCTTTAATAATCAGACTGTTCGTCCGGCTATCGGCCAACACCTTCACCTCATCTGCGTCGGCTTTATTCTGTTTATCATTCTCGAGGGCAGAGAGAATACGGGCGATCTCCTCTGCCGAGGCGTACTGCAGCGGTACCAGTTCGATCTCACTCTCGCTCTCACGGTCAATGCGCTCCACCAGCTCTGCGATTCGCTTCACATTTTCCGCAACATCAGAGACGATGAGGACATTGGTCGCAGGATAGGCGGCAAGGTGTGCCTGTTGCGGAAGAAGAGGTCGCAGGATTGGTACCATCTGTGCGGCAGCCACATTCTGCACCGTGAGGATACGGGTGACAAACTCATCCCCCAATCCTGGAGCGACCTGGCTCCGGGTAGGGACCGCACTCTGTTTGGCGTTGGCCTCGGGCAAGATTTTTACCACATTATCACTCTCAATCGCAGCATAACCGTGAACAGTGAGGATAGAGAGAAAGATCTGGTACACCTCATCCGCATTCATCGGTTTAGAGGAGATAACGGTCACCGAGCCCTTGACCCGGGGGTCAATAATAAAATTCTTACCGGTCATCTCCGACACCGTAGCAATTACCGCCTTAATATCGGCATCCTTAAGGTTCAAGGTCAGATCTGATGCCTGAAGGAGTAACGGCAGAGCCAGGAGCAGAAGAGGGATCTTGCGGAAAAGAGCGTTCATCACAGTCATCATCGTTAGCAGGTTATCGTCAAGGTAGGAAAATTCCCTTTTAAAAGGGTTACCAGCGCTGTTCTCAGTATTCAAAAAGTCACTGAAAGGGTCTCTATCGCCCCGTTGCGTTCCAGGGTTACCGTCACCGTATCGGCAGCAGTAAGGGCGTTCATTACCGCACCAATCTGCGTGGGATCGATCACCGAAACCCCGTTGACCGCTGTCACCACATCACCGGGGATAAAACCCAACTCATCGAAGAGTTGCCGGTTCTCTCCCCGTCCCGGGTTGACCCGATAGCCACGCATCTTCCCGTTCTCCATCAGCGGCCGGATTTTGGCCATCCGAATCGCATCCTGGGGGTTATTGAGAAGACGACTGCGGATCTCGCCATAACGGGTGGTCACCTGTGGTTGTGGTGGCTCAGGAGCAGCGCTCGCTCTGGTCGGTGGGGGAGTTCGCCTGCTGGCGTTACGATCTCCCCCCTCCCGCAACGATTCAAGCTCCAGCCGCTCCAAAACCCCCGAGCGAAGAAGCATCACATAGTCGGGGTAAATGGAGTGCAGCTCGGTACCCGCCGCCACTTCAGAGCCGATATGATAGGGGAGTGCATCTTCCCTCTCTTTCGCGATTAAGGCATAACTCGCCTTATCTTGAGAGAAAAATACACCGTTGAGCGTCAGTTTCAGTTGGGTCAGGGGGGCCTCACTCTCCGCCACCGGGATCACCATCTGCTCAGGAAGTTTTGGTGTTGACTCGACCCCGAAAAGATCCCGGTTTGCGATCCGCTGCTGACCGCTATCGCGTTTCACAGCGCCGCTCCCGGCAGCCAGGAGGAGAGATTCGTTGACCGGAACCACCATCGCCATCGCCTCAACCGGCGGCGCAACCATGCGCCAAGTCAGGTGCGCCGAAGCGATACCGCAGGCAAAGGTCAACACCACAATAGTGAAAGAAATTAAAGGTCTCATCTATAACCTATGGGGATCAAAAAGAGGTCGGCGATGATACCACAAGCAGAACCCAATGAGTAGAACATTCACCACCGCACTACAGTTGTACTAATGGGGCGAGAAAGAGAGTGCAAAGCGCACAACGGTTACTATCCCCAAGAGCCCTGGAAACAGTGAATTTCAGGGGGTCGAGAAGTGTGATTATTTAACCTGAAATCCGCAGTTGACCGCTGCATATTTCCATCAAGATAATGATTATGCAATGAAATTCACAATATTTCAGCTTCACC
>JADFYS010000169.1 GCA_015232955.1 Gammaproteobacteria bacterium | reverse complement strand
TTCACTGGCGAATCTCTATCTCTTTTGTGAACACCCCCCCTGTCGACTCTGCTATCGCTGCCCTGTTGTCCACCTGAACCGGTCTCTACCGATAGAGATCCTCTCTTCGGGGCGACGATATCGACTGTAATCAACGACTACAGAGGACGACTCACCTCATTCGGAGCTGACTATGAACTTATCGATACAGTGGCGGCCTGTGCGCCTACTCCCCTTTCTTCTCTGGCTGCAGGCGGTGGACCGTACCACCTTGCGTGCGGATCTGATTGCCGGTCTCACCGGTGCGGTCATTGTTCTGCCTCAGGGGGTCGCCTTTGCCACCATCGCCGGATTGCCACCGGAGTATGGCCTGTATACCGCAATGGTGACCCCCATCGTTGCCGCCCTCTTTGGCTCATCCTTGCATCTGGTCTCCGGGCCGACAACCGCGATCTCTATCGTTGTCTTCTCGGCCATTAGCCATTACGCTACTCCGGGTACTCCAGAGTTTCTCTCACTGGCGCTCACGCTCACCTTTTTGGCCGGGGTCTATCAGCTCGCATTTGGCCTCGCCCGTCTTGGAACCCTGGTCAACTTTGTCTCGCATACGGTGGTAATCGGCTTCACCGCAGGTGCTGCCATCCTGATCGCGACCAGTCAGATTAAGCACATCACCGGGATCTATGTCCCCAAGGGGGAGTCGTTTCTTCACACCTGGATCGATATTTTCGCCGGTGTCGGAAACCTCAATCCGTATCTATTGCTGATTGCTGCGGCGACCCTCTTTTCGGCACTGGCGATGAAGAGATGGCTGCCCAGGGCGCCTAATCTCTTAATTGGGCTGGTGGTGGGAAGTGTAGTGGCGCTATTCCTCGGTCGCTGGAGCAGTGAGATTGCACTGGTAGGCGAGATCCCCGCACATCTCCCGCCACTCTCCGCGCCCGATCTCTCTTTTGCCACCATTAAGATGCTCGCACCAGAGGCGTTTGCGGTCGCCCTGCTGGGGCTGATTGAGGCGGTCTCGATCAGTCGTGCTGTGGCGACGCGATCCAATCAGCGCATCGACTCTAATCAGGAGTTTGTCGGTCAGGGGATGTCGAATATGGTGGGGAGCTTCTTCTCTAGTTACGCCGGTTCAGGCTCTTTTACCCGCTCTGGGATCAACTATGAGGCGGGGGCGCAGACCCCGATGTCGGCGATCTTTGCGGCGGTGGCGCTGATGGTCATTGTCCTCTTAATCGCCCCTCTGACCGCCTATCTTCCTATCGCCGCAATGGGTGGGGTCATCCTGCTGGTGGCGTGGAATCTCATCGACTTCCATCACATTCGTCAGGTGCTCAGCTTTAGTAAATCGGAATCGGCTGTCCTTGCCACCACCTTTTTTGCCACTCTCTTTCTCGAGCTGGAGTTTGCGATCTATCTTGGGGTGCTGCTCTCGCTGGTGCTTTTTCTCGCCAAGACCTCGACTCCCCGTATTCCGACGATGAGTGTCGATGTTGTCGGAAAACGGGGCGAGCGTAAAGTGGTCAGCATCGACCAGCGGCCACTTCAGGAGTGTCCGCAGATCAAGATCATTCGCATCGATATGTCGATCTACTTCGGTTCGATCAGCCATATTCAGAAAAAACTGGCGCGCATTGCCGATGAAGAGAAGATCTACACCATCCTCATCGTCGCCTCCGGGATCAACTTTATCGATCTCTCGGGTGCAGAGGCGCTGGTGGTGGAGAACCGTCGCCTACTCAAAAAGGGAGGGGGGCTCTACTTTGTCGGCCTGAAATCCCCGGTCTATGAGTTTGCAGCAAGATCTGGTTTTGTGCGGCAACTGGGTAGCGGCCACTTCTTTGATCGAAAAAGCGAGGCTATTTCAACTCTCTATCAACAGCTGGATCTGCAGCGGTGTGAACGCTGTACTCAGAGAATATTTGAAGAGTGTCAAAAGTCGTGAAGCCGGGTCTAGCGCACAAACATCCCCGCCAGTAGCCGTAGTTGCGCCAGCAGGGTGTGGTGGAGTTCATTTAGGGCGCCCATCCCCTCTTCCACTGCGCCATTTTCACCCTTGCGACGGTGTTCGCTCAGTGTTGATGCGCGTTGGTGGAGCTCTCTGTGTACGGTATCCAGCTCGTTGATGGTGGGGCGCTGCTCACAACGGTTGCCCTCTTTGCTAAGGAGCCAGAGGCCCAAACTACAGTGATCGGGGTGCAGTTGTGGCGGCTCTTCTCTCTCATCCAGCAAGAGGTACTGTTTTAACCTTCCCATCCATTTACGATGCTCGACGCAGGCGATGAGTATCGGATGATCGTCACGACTGACCGCTACTGATGAGGACCACGCAGGATCGGGTCTCCAGACAGAGGCCCACGGCGCCACCTGCTCTGCCGGCATCGGCATCGCAATCTGATAGCCTTGTGCAACTTCACAGCCGAGCTGAATTAACATCACCCCCTGCTCAACGCTCTCAACACCTTTGGCAACGGCGGTGAGCTGAAAGGATTTAGCAAGCCCGAGGATCCCGGTTAATAGTGTGAGATCGTCAGTATTATCAAGCATATCCCGAATAAAGGCGCGATCTATTTTCAGGACGGAGATCGGCAGTTTTTTGAGGTAAGCGAGAGAGGCGTAGCCGGTGCCAAAATCGTCGAGGGCGATCTGAATCCCTATCTCCTGACAGCTCTTAAGGGTCGCCTCTGCCTCTCCAATATCGTTAATGGTGCTCCTCTCCAGCAGCTCAAGCTCCAACTGCCACGGTTTGACCGTGGGGTGGATCTGCAGTTGGCTGAGGATAAGATCCATGAATCCCTTCTGTCGCAGCTGGAGAGGGGCAACATTAATGCTGACAGAGATCTCTTGCCAGTCGCTGTTCCATCGTGCCAGCTGTTGGATGACCGCTGTGATGACCCACTGCCCAATATCGAGGATAATCGGGCGCTTCTCGACCAGTGGCAGGAACTGATCCGGATCGAGAATACCGCGTTTGGGGTGTCGCCAGCGGAGCAGCGCTTCCATGCCGACGATTGCTCCGCTATGCATATGGACTTTGGGCTGGTAGAAGATCTCCATCTCTCCTGTATTCAGTGCTGTACTTACTCTGCGGATGGTGTTGCTCTCATGCTGAAGTTTGTATTCGGAGAGAGAGTCAAAGATGTGATAGCGGTTTTTGCCTGCACTCTTTGCCAGATACATGGCGTGATCTGCCTGCCGGATAAGCTGATCCGCATTGATCTCTTTCGGTTGCNGGTAGTAGGTGATACCGATGCTGGCGGAGACCTGAAGTGAGTCTTCGTCCACTACTACCGGGCGGGCTGCTGCTTGCAACAGCCGTTCATAGGTTGCGACACTGCCCGCCCCGCGGGAGTGGTGGGTCAATACCGCGACAAATTCATCGCCACCGATCCTTCCTACCGAATCGCCCTCCCGTATTGCCGCCTGCAGACGCCGGGAGACCGTAATCAGCAGCTGATCCCCCGCCCTGTGGCCGTAGTTATCATTCACCGTCTTAAAACCATCAAGGTCGATAAACACCACCGCAAGCATATGATCAAAGCGTCGCGCCTGACTCATATCCTGCTGTAATCGGGTCGCCAGAAGTACACGGTTGGGAAGTTCGGTGAGGCTGTCATAGTGGGCGTAGTGCTCCAACCGCTCCTCATGGAGTTTCTGCTCGGTAATATCAGAAAAGAGGGCGACATAGTGTTCGGTTTTTCCTGATTGGTTACAGACGCTGCTGATGCGTTGTAGTTCGGGAAAGATCTCGCCATTTTTGCGTCGATTCCAGATCTCACCTTCCCAAGTGCCGTCTTGCAGCAGGCTCTTCCACATTGCGGCATAGAAGAGCTTATCGTGGCGACCCGACTTCAGGATGCGCATATTGTTGCCGATCACCTCCTGACGGTTGTAACCGGTGATGCGTTCGAAAGAGTCGTTGGTCTCGACGATGTTCCCCAGGTGATCGGTAACAACAATCCCTTCGCGGGCGTGGGTAAAGACCGTGGCGGCAAGGCGGGCATCCGCTTCACGCCTATGGCGCAAAATGGCATAGAGTATTGCCCGTTGTAAACTGCTCGCTTCACCCCCCTTGGCGAGATAGTCTTCGGCTCCGGTCTCTATCGCCAGCTTTGTCACCGAATGATCATCTAAACCGGTGAGGACGACGATGGGGGCGTTGGTGAGGGTGCGGCAGCGCTCTACTGTTGCCGGGCCGCTGGAGTCGGGAAGGTTGAGGTCGAGTAGCACCACATCCGGCACATATCCCTCTCTATCCAGTCGCTCTGCTGCCTCATTGAGCGAGGTGGAGTACTCTATTTCAAAGGTGTCTGCTCCGCTCTGCCCTAGCTGGAAGCGGATGAGCGCGGCATCGCCCGGCTCGTCCTCAATCAGAAGAACCCGGGTTGGTTCACTCTTGGCCGCTGTTTCAGTCAAGGGAGTGGTTGTCAGGGCTTTTTTGGCAGGTGGACAAGGGTGATCCAGTAGTCGCTGATACCGCGGACGGTGGTGATGAAACTCTCTATATTCATCGGTTTGACTATATAACCAGCAGCACAGCTGTTGTAACTGGCAACGATGTCGTTCTCAGCATTTGAGGTGGTGAGCATTAGCACCGGAATGGATTTCAACGCCTCGTCCGCTTTGATTTTTTGCAGAAACTGAAGACCATCCATTCGTGGCATATTGAGGTCGAGCAGAATCAGGTCGGGGCGCTGGGCATTTTGGTATGGCGCCTCTCTACGCAGATAGGCAAAGCCCTCAACCCCATCCTGGACATGGTCCATATCGACCATAACCTTCCCCTCTTCAAAGGCGATGCGCACCAGATGGGCGTCGGCAGGTTCATCTTCCAGTAGTAAAACTTTTGGTATATCCATTGTATCCACCGTATTACTGTTGTGTATTACTTCCGGTCGGTAGGTCAAATACGATGGCGGCTCCACCGTCGATACCCTCCTCAACCGCTATCTTACCGCCGACCAGGTGGACCATCTTACGAGCCAGTGCCAACCCCATGCCGGTACCGGGTATTGAGCTGGGTACGAGACGGGTGAATAGCTCAAACACCTGCTGACGATACTCCGGGGCGATGCCGCTGCCGTTGTCTGCAACTGAAAACCTGGCCCGGCCCTCTTTGTGGTCAATAGTAACACTAACCCTCACCTGTAGCGCACGATCTTCACGACGATAGAGCCAGGCGTTA
>JADFYS010000168.1 GCA_015232955.1 Gammaproteobacteria bacterium | reverse complement strand
CTGGCATGATCATTAGCGTGAAATACATTTCATAATCGAGGGTGACGCCGCACCATTCATGCAAGTTAGGATGATTATGCAATGAAACTCACAATATACCAGCTTCACCTATTGGGTGAGCCCCGCTACGAATACCCATCAACATCATAATTATGCAATGAAATCCACAACATTTGCGTTTCACCTTTTGGGTGAACTGCGCTACACCGCGGATTTTAGGATTATTCAGATATGCTGTCAGAAGTCAGTCACTCCCGCGAAAGCGGGAGTCCAGTGACTGTGGTTCTGGATAGCGATAGCAGATCACGCCCTCTACGCGGTATCCAGATAAGCCGGAGGGCTACTCCAGCTCTTCCCAGCGCGCGTAAGCCTGTTGTAATTGTACTTCAGTGGCTTGCAGTGCTGCGGTAACTCGGTCGATCTCCTCTTGCTGTTGACGGTAAAAATCGCTGCTGGCAAGCTGCTGCTGTAGCTGCTCCAGCTCTGCCTCCAGCGTTTCAATTCTCTGCGGCAACTGTTTAAGTTCGCGCTGATCATTATAGCTGAGCTTCCTGGCTCTTCCTTCAGTAGCAGGTGAGTGCTTACTTTCATTCACCGTAGCCGGTGGCGGAACCACATCTTTGCGTTTATCACTACCCGCGCCATCAGCGGCCACCGGAGAAGGTCGTTGACGCAACCAATCCCGGTACCCCCCCACATATTCGCCAACCCGCCCCTCCCCTTCAAAAACGAGGGTAGAGGTGACCACATTGTCAAGAAAGGTACGGTCATGGCTCACCAGAAGCAGAGTCCCCTCGTAGTTAAAGAGCATCTCTTCAAGCAGCTCAAGGGTATCCATATCGAGATCATTGGTCGGCTCATCCATCACCAGCAGATTGAATGGGCGAGAGAAGAGCCTCGCCAGCAGCAGGCGGTTACACTCCCCACCTGAGAGCGATCGCACCGGAGATCGCACCCGTGCCGGAGTGAAGAGGAAATCGCCAAGATAGCCGATAATATGCCGGCTCTTCCCGCCGATAGTGACATGATCGCCACCATCGGCAACACTTTCCCCTACCGTCGCCTCGGGGTTGAGTTGATCCCGATTCTGATCAAAATAGGCCACCTCTACCCGGCTACCAAGGGTCGTCGACCCGGTATCCGCGGTGATTTCACCCACAATCAGCTTAATCAGGGTACTCTTGCCGACACCATTACGACCGAGGATACCGATTTTGTCTCCGCGTTGAATGGTGGTGGAAAAGTCCCGGATAACGGTCTCCTCTCCATATGACTTGCTCACCCGCTGCAACACAGCCACCTTCTGTCCCGAGCTGTGGCGGTTATCTACCGTGAGCGAGACCGAACCGAGGCGCTCTCGCCGCTGTTGCCGCGCCTCGCGTAGCTGTTTGAGCTGCCGAACCCGGCCCTCGTTGCGGGTGCGTCGCGCCTTGATTCCCTGACGAATCCAGATCTCCTCCTGCGCCAGTCGCTTGTCCTCATGGGCATTGGCCGTCGCTTCCGCTGCCAGAGCCTCATCTTTACGCCGAAGATAGAGGCTGAAACTGCCGGGCCATGAGGTGAGATGGCCGCGGTCAAGTTCGATAATTCGCGTCGCCAACCGCTCGATAAATGAGCGATCATGCGAGATAAAGAGAAGCGTGCCACGCCATCCCAGCAGCGACTCTTCCAGCCAGTGGATCGACTCGATATCGAGGTGGTTGGTCGGTTCATCCAGCAGAAGCAGATCTGGCTCCTGCACCAGCGCCTGGCCGAGCATTACCCGTCGTCGAAAACCGCCGGAAAGGGCATTAAACGGGATCTCTGCCACCAGGCCAAGGCGGGATATTACCGCTTCAACCCGATGGTTTAACTCCCAGCCATCGGCACTCTCCAGAGTGTGCTGCACCTCGGAAAATTGTTGGAGCAGTTGTGGCTCATCCCCCGCTGCAACCGCCAGACGCTGTCCCAACTCATGGAAGCGGCTGATGGTTGTTCCGAGATCACCCAGACCGGCTGCGACCACATCAAAGACCGTTCCTGCCATCTGCGCCGGTACCTCTTGGTGGAGGCGTGCAACGCGCACCCCGCTCTGAAAGTTTAGCTCGCCATCATCCGCCCGAATCTCTGCGGCGAGAATCTTCAAAAGGGTCGATTTTCCACTGCCGTTACGACCGAGCAGCGCCACCCGTTCATCCCGTTCCAGGGTCAGGTTGACCCGATCGAGAAGCGGCGTAGTCCCGTAATGGAGAGAGAGCTGTTTGAGGTCAACTAACGGCATAGGATAACGATGAGAGCCTATTTACAGAAGGTGGCTGACAATCCAGCCAGTGGTAAACCCAAGAACCCTGAAAGCGCTGGTTTCAGAAAGCCGATAAGCGCGACGCCCTGAAATCCCGTCTTTCCAATTGTTTGGGTATATCTGCTTTCTAAGAAATGGGTTCAGATGTTGAGTTTGCCGTCACCAAAAAAGAGGAAATAGGCAGGGACCAGCACCACTATAAGCAGGCCTAAATAGAGGTAGAGTGGACAAAATGGCATCTTGCTCTGCCGGCACACCTTGGCCAACCCACAACGGAGACACTTTTTTTCAGCCATAACGCAACCCACCCTCTGACATTGAAATGCAATTTCAGAGAATGCCCCTTTCAGCGCCGGCGATCAAGTATTTTTTGCCCCCTGCAGTGTATACCGTCATTGAGTGCGGAGAGTGGGGGTGTCGTTAAGCATAGGTCGGGGCAAACGCTTCTGTCGCTTCCACCGGTCCATCGCCGCGCCAATAGGGCGAAAGTTTACGCAGCCTGGCGACAATATCTGGCATCATCGCAATCACCTGCTCCACCTCCTCCATGGTGTTGTAACGAGAGAGTGAGAAGCGGATAGAGCCGTGCGCCGCAGTATAAGGGATCTCCATCGCTCGCATCACATGCGACGGTTCCAGTGAACCGGAGGTACAGGCAGAACCACTGGAGGCGGCAACGCCCATCTTGTTCAGGAGCAGCAGGATCGCCTCACCTTCAATATACTCAAAGGCGATGTTGGCGGTGTTGGGGAGACGATTTCCCGGGTCACCGGTGATAAAGCAGTGGGAGATCTGGGAGAGTAACCCCTGTTCAAGTCGATCGCGCATCGCCTTCACTTCACGCTTCTCAAAACCCATCGACGCCTGCGCCAGCTCCGCAGCCTTCCCCAGGGCGACAATAGAGGCGCTATTTTCGGTCCCTGCGCGTCTTCCCCGCTCCTGATGACCTCCACGCAACAAGGGCCGGAAACGGACACCACGGCGCAGATAGAGGAGACCGATCCCTTTGGGGGCGTGCAACTTATGTCCAGAGAGTGAGAGCATATCGATATTGGTCTCTTTAAGGTTGATGGGGAGTTTACCCACCGCCTGTACCGCATCGGTATGAAACATCACCCCGGCAGAGTGGGCGATCTCTGCCATCTCCTCCACCGGAAAGAGGGTTCCAGTCTCGTTATTGGCCCACATCACCGAGACGATGGCCACCTTGTCGGAGATTAAACGCATATACTCTTGGAGATCGAGCCGCCCGCGACTATCGACCCCGAGATAGTGGACCTTATACCCCTCTTTTTCGAGATGCTCACAAAGAGTCAAAACTGCCGGATGCTCCACTACAGTGGTGATAATCTCTTTACGATCCGGTTGCGCTTTAAGTGCCGAAAGGATGGCGGTAGAGTCTGACTCTGTCCCACAGGAGGTGAAAATGATCTCCGAATCGTGCTCTGCACCCAGCAGGCTCTGCACCTGCTGTCGCGCCTTTTTCAACGCCCGTCCCACTCTATCGCCAAACTTGTGGAGGGAAGAGGGGTTGCCAAACTGTTCACTAAAGTAGGGGAGCATCGCCTCCACCACCTCCGGAGAGACCATGGTGGTGGCGTTATTATCGAGATAGATTCCTTCGCTCATCACATTTCTCCTATCCTGCCCGTCGTGCCAGTTCTTGCTCTGGCAGTACCTGGATAAACTCGCCGAGGCCGTTGGCGAGGTGCTGCTGAATACCGTCCAGGGTCACCGCTGCCATCTGGCAGCCAGAGCAGGCGCCGATCATCTTGACATAGATCTTGCGCCCATCGACCTCAATTAGCTCTACATCCCCATTATCCCGTCGCAGGTTGGGACGAATCTCTTCCAACAGCTCCTCAATCCGCTTAATACGCTGGAGATTGGTCAGGGTCGACTGCGGTCGCTTAATCTCACCGGGAACCGCTGTTGGATCAAAATTCTCGCCGCTCTCGGCCAGAACCCGCTGCAGGATCTCTTCGATCCCTTCATGACAGGAGGAGCAGCCGCCACCCGCTTTGGTGAAGTTGGTCACCTCCTCCACGGTTCGCAAGCTGTTTGCTCTTACCGTCTCTTCGATCATCACCTCATCTACGGCAAAGCATTTGCAGATGAGCGCCCCTTCATCGTGGTCATCCTTCCACTCCTCACCCCGATAGTTGGCAACCGCAGCCTGCAGCGCCTCCCGACCCATCACCGAGCAGTGCATCTTCTCCGGGGGCAGACCATCGAGATAATCGGCGATATCCTGATTGCTCACCTTCAGCGCCTCATCAATATGCATCCCCTTTATCATCTCGGTTAGCGCGGAGCTGGAGGCGATGGCAGAACCACAGCCAAAGGTCTGAAAGCCGGCGTCCAGAATCACCTCACTCTCGGGATCCACCTTCAGAGTCAGGCGCAGAGCGTCACCGCAGGAGAGGGAGCCAACATCACCGGTGCCGTTCGCCTCATCGATGGCCCCGGCATTACGCGGATTAAAAAAATGCTCCTGTACTTTTTCTGAATAGTCCCACATGCGCTTTATCCTTCATGGTGATTGAGATGTCTGTATTCGCCACACCTTCAGCGTCTGCAGAAGGGGGGAAGGGTCGTTAACAGATATTCTGCAATGGCCGTGCCATTATTGGTGTTAGGGGATAAGCACACCTCTAAAAAGAGGGTGGCCTTTAGGATTCTACTGTTGATTAAGATATTGTTCTCTTGGCATTTGTTGGCAGCAGGGCTACCACAACTTCTCTAACACGGTAGCGGCAGAGAGACGGTGTTAATAAAGGGGTTTTGTAAGATTTATAACAGAGGCGTTGTGGGTAGGAAGGGGGGGATTGTCACTATTCATTCAGCCTCTATACCCAAGATACCTGAAAACACTGGATTTCAGGGAGTCGAGAAGTGTGGCTATTCAAGGCATGAAGCCGCATGAATAGTCATTCTATTCAAAG
>JADFYS010000167.1 GCA_015232955.1 Gammaproteobacteria bacterium | reverse complement strand
GAAGATGGGTTGATCTACTTCGAGGGGACGGTTCGTGACCTGACCAACCGCCAGTGCCGGGTCGACTTTGATGTCGAAGAGGTGGGAGAGCAGCTGATCATCTCTGGGGTCTGTAGCTGTGGTAGCCACACCGTCTGCTCACATATGAGTGCCCTGATCCATGAGTTTCGTGAAAACCATGAGGCGAAAGGGACCCTGCCGGTCGAGGAGGAGTGTCTCACCTGGCTCAACCATTTGGGGAGTCAAAAGGCGGAGGAGGGGGGGGGCCAACAGTCGGTTCTCTGTTACCGCCTCTCTCCCCTCAATTACCGTTTTGGGGTGTTAAAGGTGACCCTGACTGTGGCGCGTCTGAAAAAGGATGGAAATCCTGGTAAAGGGCGGGATCTCAGTTTTGAATCTCTGCGCAGCAGTAATGCGCTTCAGGCGGACTATATCTCGGCACTGGATCGCGAAATTATTCCCCTGCTTGCCGCCTCAATTCCCCTCTCCCCCCTGAGTTGGCAGAAGGAGGAGATCATCTTGACCGGTGAGTTGGGCGCCCTCGCGCTGGAGAAGATGATGAATAGCGAGCGCTGTTTCTGGGAGAGCGAAGGGGGGGCCTCTCTTAGCTGGGGAGAGGCGAGAGCGCTGCAGCTGCAGTGGGAAGAGGGTAAGGGGGAGCGGCGGCTGCTGGTGACCGCAGGGGTCAACGGCTATCCCCTGGTGACGACACCCGCCTACTATGTTGATATGGCAGCGGTGAAGATTGGGGTGATCAGTGATCCGCCATTCTCGGCACTGCAGCTGGAGCGGTTGATGGCTGCCCCGGCAGTACCGACGCAACTGGAAGAGGCGTTTAGTCGACAGCTGGTGGTTGATTATCCGGATCTTCCTATCCCGCCACCACGCTCGCCGGAGATAGAGGAGATTGTCGATACCCTCCCCACCCCCTGTCTCGAACTGCAGGGGTTCACTCTCGGTGATGGGTACGGACACCGTTTGGCACTCAGTTTCAGTTACGACGGGCAGGAGATTGACCCGATACCACCGCGGGCGCAGACGGTGATCGCCTCGCGTCCGATTGTCCGTATTCACCGCCAGCTTGAGGCGGAGCAGGCGGCGGTAGCCCTGCTGGAGAAGATCGGGTTTCATCTCGTTGGTGAAGAGCGGGGCGAGGCCGGCCCCTTTCTCCTCGAACCGACGGGGGAAGAGGCTGCGGCAGTGGTTGAGCTGTGGCAGCAGTTTGAGCTGGAGGAGCTTCCTCGTCTGCGGCTGGAGGGGTGGCAGGTGCGAACTGCTGAGAGCTATCTCCTTGAGTTTCACCAGCTGGAGGATCTTGACGCCACCATCGATGAAACGGGAAATGCCTGGTTTGACCTCCGTTTTGATCTCAAGGTAGAGGGGGAGGTGATTCCGCTGCTGCCGTTAATTACTCAGCTCATCGGGCAATACACCCCGACCACCGTCCCGGAGAGTATCTCGGTCCAGATCCGGCCCCACCACTATGTCGCCATCGGCAGTGAGCGGATTCGGCCAATTCTCAATATCCTCTATGAACTCTTCGGTCAGGATCGGGTTCGAAACCGCGATACACTGCGGATCTCGCGCTTTGATGTAGCCGCGCTGACCGAACTGGAACAGGGGGGGGAGCAGTCGGCGGCGATCACCCTTAACGGGGGTAAGAATCTGCGTGAACTCGGGAAAAAACTAAAACAGTTTCAAGGGGTAGAGGCGGTTGAAGTCCCACAGGGTTTTAAAGGGACCTTGCGTAGCTATCAGCGGGAGGGGCTGAACTGGCTTCAGTTTTTGCGTGAATTCAGCTTTGGTGGGGTTCTCGCTGATGATATGGGGCTGGGGAAAACGGTGCAGACCCTCTCCCACCTCCAGCTGGAGAAGGAGGCGGGACGGCTGACACAACCGGTGCTTATCGTCGCCCCCACCAGTCTGATGGGGAACTGGCGGCGCGAGGCGGCGGAGTTTACGCCACAACTTTCGGTGCTGGTGCTGCAGGGGAGTGAACGCTTTGTCGAGTTTGACAAAATCGGGGATCATGATCTCATCCTCACCACCTACCCTCTGCTTCCACGGGATCAAGAGGTGCTCCTGCGTCACCACTACCATAGTGTGATTCTTGATGAGGCGCAGGTGATCAAGAACCCCAAGGCGAAGGCGTCGAAGCTGGTGCGGCAGCTGAAGTGTGATCACCGCCTCTGTCTTACCGGGACGCCGATGGAGAACCATCTTGGAGAGCTCTGGGCGCTGTTTGATTTTCTCCTTCCCGGATTTCTTGGAACTGCACCGGAGTTTACCCGTCTCTACCGCACCCCGATTGAGAAACAGGGGGATATGGATCGTCGGCAGCGGCTCTCCAAGCGGATCAAACCGTTTATGTTGCGTCGCAAAAAGCAGGAGGTGGAGAAAGAGCTCCCCCCCAAGACCGAGATTGTGCTTACGGTTCCGCTGGGGGCGGAACAGGCGGCACTCTACGAGAGTATTCGTCTCTCGATGGAGAGCAAGGTGCGTAAAAGCATCGCCAGCAAGGGGCTGTCAAGAAGCCATATCACCATTCTCGACGCCCTGCTAAAGCTGCGCCAGACCTGTTGTGACCCCCGTCTCCTCTCGCTGCAACAGGCGCAGCTGGTGAAAGAGTCGGCCAAACTGGAGATGCTGCTCGAACTGCTGCCGGAGCTGCTGGAGGAGGGGCGGAGGATCCTCCTCTTCTCCCAGTTCACCACCATGCTCGCCCTAATTGAGGATGAGTTGACCCGGCTCAAGATCGATTACGCCATTCTCACCGGCCAGACCCGACTGCGCGAGGCGGCGATCGACCTTTTCCGCAGTGGCAAGGTGGATCTTTTCCTCATCAGTCTTAAAGCGGGTGGGGTGGGTCTCAATCTGGTGGAGGCCGATACCGTGATCCACTACGACCCGTGGTGGAATCCGGCGGTGGAGGCGCAGGCCACCGACCGTGCTCACCGTATCGGGCAAGAGCGGCCGGTCTTTGTCTATAAACTTCTGACCGAAAAGACGGTAGAGGAGAAGATCATTGCGATGCAGGCACGGAAACAGTCACTCGCGGATGGGGTCTATGGTGAAGGGGAGGAGGCGGCAACGGCCGCCCTCAGTGCCGACGAGTTGACCCACCTTTTCCGCTCTGAGTAAGTGATGTCCACAGTAGCGGAGATGATCGCCTTCGATCGTAACCACATCTGGCACCCCTACAGTGCTCTGGGGGGGGATCAGCCGCTCTATACTGTCCGCTCGGCTGCGGGGGTGCGTCTCACTCTGGGGGATGGGCGCGAGGTGATTGACGGTATCTCGTCGTGGTGGTGTGCCATTCACGGCTACAATGTCCCTCAGCTCAATGCGGCACTGGAAGAGCAGATCACAGCGTTCTCTCATGTGATGTTTGGTGGCCTGACCCACGCCCCGGCGGTGGAGCTGGCGCAACTACTGCTTGAGCTGACACCTCAACCGCTGCAGTCGGTCTTTTTTGCCGACTCTGGCTCGGTGGCGGTGGAGGTGGCGCTGAAGATGGCGATTCAGTATTGGCACGCCCGCGGCGAACTACAAAAGCAGCGCTTTATCACCCTGCGCCGGGGTTATCACGGTGACACCTTTGGTGCGATGTCGGTCTCTGATCCCGATACCGGGATGCACACCATCTTCCAGCATAGTCTGTTGAAGCAGATCTTTATTCCGGCTCCTGTGACCCCTTTTGGGGAGATCCCCCCGGCGACGGAACTCGCACCTCTGCAGCAGCGGCTGGAGGAGGAGGGGGGTCGTGTCGCGGCAGTCATTGTCGAGCCGATTGTACAGGGTGCCGGAGGGATGCGCTTCTACTCCGCGGGGTACCTTCAGCAGTTGCGGACGCTCTGTGATCACTTCGGTGTCCTCCTGATCCACGATGAGATCGCCACCGGTTTCGGGCGTACCGGAAAGATGTTTGCCTCTGAACACGCCGCTATCGCCCCCGATATTATGACGGTGGGCAAGGCGTTGACCGGAGGGGTCATGACCCTGGCGGCGACGCTTACAACTGAAGAGGTGAGTTCAACCCTCAGCAGCGGCACCCCCGGACTATTTATGCACGGCCCCACCTTTATGGCCAACCCGCTGGCGACCGCGGTTGCTCTGGCCAGTACCCGTCTTCTTGTCGCCTCACCGTGGCAGCAGCGGGTGGCAGAGATCGAGCGGGGTCTGAAACAGGGGTTGGCGGGGTGTGCCACGCTCCCTGGTGTGGCGGAGGTTCGGGTGCTGGGGGCGATCGGCGTGGTGGAGCTGTCTACGGCGGTGGATCTGCGCTGGATCCAGCCGCGGCTGGTGGCTGCCGGTGTCTGGATTCGCCCTTTTGGGCGACTGGTCTATCTGATGCCCCCCTACATCATCTCTGCCGAGGATCTCCGTGCTCTGACCCACGCCGTATCTGAAGTGATAGCCGAGATGGTGGAGTATACCCAAGAACCCTGAAAACGCTAGCACCAGAAAGAGGATGGGCGTGACTCTTCACTGTTTCTAAGTCTTTGAATAGAGATACTTATCGACTCCCTGAAATCCACTGTTTCCAGGTATCTTGGGTATATCCCGTCCCCATTACATTTCATGCACCACACCTGCGAACTTCTCTACCTCTTCCCAGTTGGTGTAATCTACCGCTGCATCGGGGTGGGTCGGCCCTTTGGTGAGAAACATAATGATGCGGATGATGGTTCGGTCCGAGAATCTGTATTTTTTATAATCGATGCTTCCTGCAAAAACAGTAGTTCGAGCCGGTCTCCAGGAGACCCGTCTCAGGAACTTTTTGAGGTAGGGGTTGGTTTCGGGCGTGTTTTTGTTCGGTTTGCGTGCAACCAGATTGACCGAAAAGAATGCGCTCGGCTTAGAGTCCAATAACGCTCTGTTATTCATTACGAAATCGATTATTTTTTGGTTGTGTTTTCCGTAACGAATGCTGGCACCGATCACAATCTTTGCAAACCGGTGCAGATCCTCCGGCGAGAGTTCGGTAATAGAGACTAATTTGACCTCATGCCCATACCCTTCACACAGTTCTCTGATCTTGTGGCAGATCTTCTCTGTATGGCCATCGCAGGTGGAGTAGATAATAAGGATGTTATTCATACCATGAGTGAAACCGGATCTGTGGTGGTTAAAATAATAGTCGTAGGTCATTCGCTGCATCAGAGAAAGGGTAGGTTCAACCTAACTTGCATGAATGGTGCGGCGTCACCCTCGATTATGAAATGTATTTCACGCTAATGATCATGCCAGATACT
>JADFYS010000166.1 GCA_015232955.1 Gammaproteobacteria bacterium | reverse complement strand
CCAAGCTTGGTCCTTGAAAACTGACATATATCCTGACTTTGGCCCGGCGCGTGGGCTAAAGCGGCGGCGAGGTCGTCCAATATCCGGACGACCTCCTCGTCTGTGAAGTAAGCGAAGAAGTATAGGAATTCCAACCCACTAAAGCAAACTATTTGAAGTGTTTTTGGGAGAGATTGATCCGAGGACGACAAGTGACAAAGGGAATGAGGATTAGGGTCAGGTCTTAGATTTTGAATTCGCTTTAGGGATTAACCCGTAGCTTCTACTCAAAATTTAAGACCCCATGCCATGACCCCATGTCACTCTTGTTATGCGGCGGTAAGGGTGATCTTTTTGACCTTACCTTATATAATCTGGCCATCTGAAATCCACACTATTGTGAAAGGCCCCTTGAATGGACATTTTTAGCGCCATCGAGATCCAGGACCCGATCTGGATCGGTATTGCGTTTCTCTTCGGGTTGATCTTCAAACAACTCCGTCTGGCACCAATGATCGGCTTTCTGGCAGCCGGATTTCTACTCAATCTGCTGGGTGTCACCAACGATTCGTTCTTTCACGAGCTTGCCGATTTGGGTGTGACACTGCTGCTCTTCACCATCGGTTTGAAGCTGCAGCTGAAGACGCTGGCTCGTCCTGAAACCTGGGGGACGGCAACGATCCATATGGCTATCAGTGTTGTGGTGATGACGGTGGTACTGATGGGGCTGGGTTTGACGGCCATTCAGGTGTTCACCGATCTGGGCTGGATTCCGGCCATCATCGTCGCCTTTGCGCTCTCCTTCTCCAGTACCGTGTTTGCCGTCAAGACGCTGGAGGAGCGTGGTGCCGTCGGCTCCCAGTACGGGCGTACCGCGGTGGGGATACTGGTTATTCAGGATATCGCCGCGGTCATCTTTCTCGCGGCCTCGTCCGGCAAGCTGCCCTCGGTGTGGGCCATTTTGTTGCTGTTGTTGATCCCGGGGCGTCACCTGCTCGGTTATGTGCTCAGTCGATCCGGTCATCGTGAGCTGTTGCCGCTCTTCGGTTTTGTGATGGCACTCGGGGGCGCCGCACTGTTCGAACTGGTTGGCATGAAGGGTGATTTGGGTGCCCTTATCATGGGGGTGCTGCTCGCCAGTCACACCCGTGCGAGCGAACTGGCGAAGCACCTGATGGGCTTCAAGGATGTCTTTCTGGTCGGATTTTTCCTCACCATCGGTCTCGCGGGGCTGCCGACATGGGAGACGGCCATCGCCGCACTGCTTTTGGTCGCGCTGTTGCCACTTAAGGGGATTCTCTTCTATCTGCTGTTGGCCCGTTTTAACATGCGTGCACGCGCGGCAACGCAAGGCGGCGCAATACTGACCAACTATTCAGAGTTTGGCCTGATTGTCGCTGCCATCTCCCTGAGTGTGGGGTGGTTGCCGGCGGAGTGGATCACCATTCTGGCGTTGGCGCTCTCTTTCTCCTTTTTACTGGCTTCACCGCTCAACCACTACACCGATGCCCTCTATACACTCTTTCATGACTGGCTGATTCGCTGGGAGCGAGAAAAACGGCTGCCGGAGGATGAGGAGATCACCATCTCCGGCAACCGCATCCTCATCATCGGCATGGGGCGCGTCGGGCAGGCGGCGTATGACGATATGGCCATCAACGCCCGCGGCGAGATCCTGGGCATCGATATGGACAAGGCAGAGGTTGACAGCAATAAGTCTGAGGGGCGCAAGGTGGTTCTGGGTGATGCCGCACATCCGGAGTTCTGGTCACGCTTCAGTGACGGTCATCACGGCGTCGAAATGATCCTGTTGGCGATGCCCAACCATGCGGCCAATATCGCCGCGGCAGACAACCTGCGTGACCACGGCTACACCAACTCCCTCGTGGCGACAGCGCTCTACCCCGACCAGGAGGTGGATATGAAGAAGCACGGCATCACCGAGGTCTACAACATCTACAAAGAGGTCGGTATGGGCGCCGCTTTGCACATGCTCGATGCGTTGCAGCGTGTCGAAACCAAAGACAAAGAAGAATAGTGAAGAATAGAGTCAGGTCTTTAATATTGAATTCGCTTTAGGGATTCACCCGTAGCTCCTGTTCAAAATTAAATATCTGACCCCATGCCTTCTGTCGGCGTGAAGAGGGAAAACTCACGGGGCAGGATCAGCAACCCACTACCGATTTGAGGGTTAGCGGATAGCTCTTGTTGGGTGGATACGCTTCACTTATACCCATTACTATTTTGTGGTCAGGGTCAACACCCCATCCCAATCCGGCAGAGGAGGGGTGTTGATAAAGCCTTCGCTTCTTTCGATATAGATCTCGGCACATTTATCCTCGGGATAGTGGTGGAGAAAAGTTCGGTACGCCTCGAGCGCTTCTGACCACTGCCACGCCTGGTAGTGGTCCATCGCCCGGAGCCAGAGTCGGCTCTTCTCTTCCATCGCCTCTTCCCCCTTTCTGCCGCAGAGTTCGTAGATGGTGATGGGGATCTCCTTCCCTTTGACCCGCACTTTATCCAGCTCTCTGGTGATATACCCCTCACCGATCGCCTCTTTGGTCGCTTCGCTGATGACAATATGCACACCGTACGGTTTGCACAACCCCTCGAGTCGGGAGGCGAGATTGACCGAGTCACCAAGGGCGGTGTAGGTAAAACGGAAACTGGAGCCAAGATTGCCGACAATCGCCTCTCCGGAGTGGATTCCGACGCCGATATTGATGGGAAATATATGATCCAGATCCGGACAGCAGCCGCGGACACTATCGAGTTTGGCGATCATCTGCAGCGCCGTCTCACTCGCCTGAATCGGGTGGTGATCACAGGCGCGGGGGGCACCAAATAGCGCCATCACCGCATCGCCGATGTATTTGTCGAGGGTCCCCTCTTGATTGAGTACCTGCTCGGTCATTGGATCCATATAACATTTGAGAAAGCGGGCCAACTCTACCGGGGTCAGTTTTTCCGAGATATTGGTAAAGCTACGAATATCGGAGAAGAGAATGGAGATCTCGCGACTATCTCCTCCAAACTTGAGCATTTCGGCATTTTTGGTCAGCTCCTCCACCAGATCGGGGTGGAGGTAGCTCTTAAAGGCGTCACGGACGGTGGAGTAGTAGCTCTCAACCGTTAGTGAGAGGTAGATGGTGAGGGTGAGAAAGGCGACAAGCCAGGTGAGGAGGGGGTAGACCAGCACTACCCAGAGGTGCTGGCTGACAAAGAGGTAGTAGTTGCCGTAGGTGTAGAGTGTGATGAGGAGTAGGGCGAAGAGGAGTCGCATCAGGTTGTTACTGATTCGAGGCATGACGATCGCCAGGACGAGGACGATGAGGAGCATGGTGACGACATCGGTGATCGCCTCAAGACTGGTTCGGCTGAGATTGTTTCCCTGAATGATATTTTCGAGGGCGTTGGCCTGAATCTCCAATCCGGGGAAGGAGGGGCCAAAAGGGGTGGTGTGGGCATCATAGACCCCAATGGCGGTGACACCAAGAAGGACAATTCGATCCTGAAGGAGGGCGGGATCGAACGCCCCGTGGAGGATGTCGACAGCGCTATAGGTGGGGATGGTACCGGCGGGACCGGCGTAGTTGATGGTGATCGCCCCCAGTTCGTTGGTGAGGATATCGAACCCCCCCTCCACCAGAAGGGAGATGTGGCTGATACCGTACTTTTCGACATTGAGAAAGATCGGGGCGTCGCCCATGGCGTGGTCGAGGGTTTTAATGGCGAGAGAGGGGTAGAAGTTGTTGTGATATTTGAGAATCAGCGGGGCGTCGCGGATGACGCCATCACTTCCGGGGGGGAAGTTGAAATAGCCCGATCCAGGACCGACCTGGGCGATGGTATCGATATTGGTGGTGGCACCGTAAGCCTGGTAAGCGTCAAACTGCTCTAGTTTGCTCTTGACTGCGGTGACGGCAGAGGGGGCGAGAAGGCGGTTGAGCCGCTGCTGCTCCTCGGGGGTAGGCGGGTTTTTGATCTGATCGGGCGAGGTGTAGAAGAAGTGGCCCGAGACCACCTGGCCCGCAGCGATGACATCGGCGATGGCGTCATCGGGAGAGCGCTGATCCAGTTCAGATTTTAGCTGTTGGAAGAGTTGAGGATCTGCCGCCTGGACCTCGCGTAGCTGCTGCAGGATCTGATCCTTCTCCGCTTCGGAGAAGACGATATCGAGACCGATGACGATGGCACCGGCCGCCTTGATTTTCTCAATCAGATCGGCAAGGACCAGCCTTGACCATGGCCAGCGACCGATCTCATCCAGGCTGCGGTCATCGACAGCAACAATGGCCACCTGACCGGTCGGCTCCTGCGCGCCACGCAGCAGGAAGCGGGCATCCATTAACCGCCCCTCGACATCGTCAATGATCTTGGGACGGACAATATAGGTGGTGGTGGCGAGGGCGAATACCAGCAGTGCCAGCAGGAGGCTGATCCAGCGAATAGTGCTCTTCGACGGTGGGGTCTTGAGATCCTGGGGTTCCATTAATGGTCGCTGCCTGGCAGTTAAAACGAGAGTTGAAGAGGCGTTTTTGATGAGAGGGTAAAGGGGGTGGCGCGATTGACGATCTCCTCTGCGACAAAGAGCTTGAGTGCCCGCACCTCTTCATTAAAGGAGAGGTTTATGCGGGTGGAGCCGCCAAAGTGATTACTGCCACGGCCACTCCAGCTCACCTCTTCTCCTGCTGCGGTGATACCCGAGGTGGTGAGTAGGCGCTCTTTGATACCCTCTCCTTTCACCTCTAAAGCGATCTCTCTCCCTTCGATGCTGTGGACGGTTAGCTGCAGGCCATAGAGGTCAAACGGGGTTGCGATCTCCTGACTGGTGATGGTCAGACTACTGACCCCGCTGGGGTAGGATAGATAGGCGGTGCCGTGGATGGTGGCGATGCTCGCCTCTTGTGGGGTTCCGGGAAGGGTGACGCTCCGAATCCCCTCTAGCCGCTTCTGCCCACCGTCATCTCTCTGCCACTGCATATTGACAAACTGAAACGGAATATCTTCAAAACTCTGTTGTGGATCGTAGAGCTGTTGTTGTGTAGTTGTCAGGACATCGTGGATCTCCAACCGGAGAACTTTGCCCGGATCGCTCCCCTCTTCCGGGATTACAGCCCCTTCAACCGCCACCTGAATCCAGAAAGAGGCACTATCCTGCTGCTCAAAGAAGACATCGCGCACCAGGCGGGCAGTGACCCCAACCGGTGAGCCGTCCCCTTGGCGGGTGGGTAGACTCTGGGAGAGGGGGGGGGTGACAACAGGGGAGGTGTAGGGTGTGG
>JADFYS010000165.1 GCA_015232955.1 Gammaproteobacteria bacterium | reverse complement strand
GCTTTTGCGAGATAACAGGCGATATCCGCCTGCTGCTCTAACGCCTCAATGGTTTCGACCTCAGCGTTCACCACCGTCAGACCAATACTCACAGTGACATCATGATTTTCATCATTACAGCGGAAAGAGACACTTTCCACCGCCTCTCGAATCTTCTCTGCGGTGAGCAGAGCCATCTCCTGATCACAGTTCTCAAGGATCACTGCAAACTCATCACCGCCGATGCGGGCAACTGTGTCGCGCTGGCGCACCTGTTGGGTGATCTTTTCACAGATAGTGCGTAACAGGCGATCCCCGGCCGAGTGACCACAACGGTCATTGACCGGTTTGAAGTGGTCCAGATCGAGAAAGAGGAGGATATGCTGGTTTTGATGGCGTGTGGGCGAGGCGAAGAACTTTTCGAGGCGAATTCGGTACTCGCGGCGGTTGAGGAGTCCGGTCAACAGATCGTGGCTGGCGTGATAGCTATTCTTTCTGTTGGTCTGGTGTTCGGTAGAGACATCCTCAATAATCGCTACATAGTTGACGATCTCTTTATCATTGCTGAAGATGGGGCCGATAAACGCCTTCGCCCAGTAAGGGGTGCCGTCCTTGCGGTGGCACTGTATCACCCCCCGCCACTCCCTGCCGCTACTGACCTCTTGACACATCTTGATGAAAGTGGGGTTATTCTCCTCTTTGCGAAGGTTAAGGATGCTCTCTCCCTCCAGCTCTTCTGAATCATAACCGGTGATCTTTGCCGCTTTGGGGTTGGCATACTCGACCACACCCTGGTTATCGGTAATGACAATCAGCGAGGGGCTGTTGTCAATCGCCACATAATACTTTTGTAGCTGCTGGTTGCTCTTGTCGAGATCGCGAATGGCCCGGTTCAGATCAAGGTGAGCCTTAATCCGCGAGAGGGTGACATTGGGGTTAATCGGCTTATGAATGTAATCGACAGCACCGACATGAAGCCCTTTAACCTCACTTTCACTCTCGGTGAGGGCGGTGATAAAGATCACCGGGATGGTGCAGGTGAAGGGGTTGGCTTTTAGAAGCCGGCACACCTCATAGCCGTCCATCTCAGGCATCATCACATCGAGCAGAATCAGATCTGGCTGCGGCTGCCTCTGTGCCAGCTCGAGGGCAGTAGTGCCATCGGTAGCCACCTGGGCACTGTAGTGATCCCCCAGTACTTCGGCCAGGGTGATGATGTTTTCTGGGTGGTCATCCACCAGCAGAATACTCTGCTTATGGTGGCTACCCATGATGTCTATAGTTCATATAACTTATTCAGTGTATGGTGAATTGTGGCGCCGGTATACTTACAGTAGTGTTGATCTTTTTTTGAACAATCAAGATGCAAAGTGTAGGGTATTCGAGGAAAAATGTCACTACAAATGAAGATGCCAATAAAAGCACACATTCTAAAAATTACGATTACGACTTTCTGCTGAATCCACCCCTGTGAGATAGGGAAATTGGGTGGTCTTCCCCGAAAAGAGGAGATGTTGCGAGATTCGGGTAAAGGCAACTGCCTCTGCGATAAGCGCTTCTCGGGGACAGGGGGGGAGGGCGCTCTGCTCCTTGTTGGGCGAACAGTGACCCGACTCTGCTGCTGAAAGGGCGAAATCGACCCGCCACGGCTCATGAAACCAGTAGAGTCGCCCTTCCCCATAAAAATCTGCCACCCGCTGCGGATCACCGTTGAGAAGAGACCGGCCGCTAAACCACGGTGAGCGGGGCAGACCGAGAAGCTGTTGCAGAGTGGGTGCAATGTCCCGCTGAGTGGCGACAAAATCGCCAAAATAGGGGGTAACCCCTGCCCCGAGAATGGCAAATGGGATAAGACCATTTTGGCGGTTGGCGGGTGTCAGACCGTTGGCGTGATCGGCTACAAGCACGATAATGCTCTTTTCCATCAGATCTCGTTGCTGAAGCTGCTTGAGAAAATCTGCCACTGCCTGATCGGCAAAAGAGAGGAGATTGAGGTAGGCGGTGAGGCGATCCTCACCGCTGAACTTCGCATTGACCCCTTGAGGAAGGGTGCTATCGTGGGTGCTATTGCTATTAATGGCAAAAAAGAACGGCTGCTTGGTGGCGGCCATTTTCTCCAGAGCAAAGGTGTAGAGATCGGGATCATGCACCCCCCAGCTATTTTCGGGATAGTGACGCCGGGTAATATCGGCTTTACCGAAGCTCTCTGTAAACCCTAGCAGCTGGGCAAAGGCGCCGGTGCCGCTGGTATTTCGGTTTGACCCCTGAAAGAAGGCGGTTTCGTACCCCTTCTGCCTTAGCTGGTGGGGAAGACAGCGGTAGGGGAAATCCTGGAGCTGAGTCTGGGCGATGGTCTTGCCCAGTGGATTCTGAAATGAGCAGAGGGTGGCAAACATCCCCTCAGTCGTGCGTCGGCCACCCGCCACCATCTGCCGCGTAGTGATCCCCTGCAGTCGTAGCTGATCAAAATAGGGGGTCGCCTGCCGTTCATAACCGTAGGCGTGCATGAGCGCCCCGTTCCAGCTCTCAAGAAAGAGGAGGATAATGTTGCGCGGTTGAAATGGAGCAGGGTGATCAGCAAGATCAGGGTAGAGCGCGAGGAGCCGCTGCTGATCCTCCTCTGACGGCGGCGAGGCGAGTAGAGGTCGCACTGAGCGCCCCCCCAAGGTGGAGAAGAGGGCGTTATAGGCGCCGTTCAGAGTCAGCGTCGCCCGACTCTGATCACCGATCATCTGGGCGTGGAGCGGTTCAAGCGGCACCGCCTGAACGCCTCCCCGAATCACTACAGCAGAGAGTAAGAGGATCATCACCAGCTCAAGCCCGAGCCAACGGCTGCGAGAGATCGGCAATCTGCTGCTCCGTTGCCTGAAGAGGGGGCGACTTACAGCGACTACTCCAAGAAACAATAGCAGTTGTAAAGAGAGCGGTAGTGGATAGTGGAGTGCCATGGTCGCGAGATCACCACCAGAGTTGAGCGCTTCGCCCAGTTCATACCCTAGATGGCGCCCCGCCTCACCAAAATAGAGGAGATCCCCGCTATGGAGTCCGATAAGAACCGCAGAGGCGCAGAGCGAAAATAGTCGGAGTATTGAACCAAGATGGAGCGAAGGCCGGAGCAGGGTGAAGAGGACGGTAAGCAGGTATGCGAGCAGCGTCAGAAGGGTGGCGATGGCGAGATCAAAACGGATCCCCCAGAGCAGGGTGAGTGCCATCTCCACAGCAGAGAGTTGGAGTGAGAGATCGGGGTAGTAGAGGGCGAATATGCACTTCTCGGCAAAGGCGATTCCCAGAAGCAGGAGCAGAGCGCGTACAAAGAGATTCAGGCGCGATCTCATGGTGCGGTTGCTGGGTAGAGTGCTCTGTTGAGACTACTGGTAGAGATACTCTATCTCATCATTGACAAAGGTGTAACGCGGCTGTTTATACCATCCATAGAGGAGGGACCAGCGAGGCTCTTTGTGAACCTTGGTCTGATAGACGCGGAGTTCACCGGTTTTATCATTCATCCAGAAGTCGAGGTCATAGAGTTTTTCTGACTCTCCGATCACCTCAAAGTCGGTACAGGCGAAGTAGATATCGCTACCGATTTTGCGTACCGGATCGTGAATCTTGCTAAAGCGTAACTGTAATGTTTCACCAGTCTGTTCGTCGTGGTGGTGGAACACCCCGTTCTCGTCTACCATCGCCTGAATATGTAATCCCATGGTCTTCTTGATATCTTCGGCATAGTACTGACGGGGGGAGGCAGTTACCGCACTCTGCTCCTGAGACTCCTCTGCGCTCAACCTCTCCCCACTGGTAAATAGAAGGACAATTACGACGGTTGTCAGAGAGAGTGATTTCAGGAGGGCAGACACAGGAGTAGAGCGCTTTTCGATAGATGCTAAAGGCTAGAGAGGAGAGCCGCCATGCTCACTCTTTTTCAGCTTGTTCATCGCCCCCTCCGCTTTATCAAGCAGCGCCTTGCCACCATGTTCGGCTTCGGACTTTTTATCCTCTATCGCTTCGGCAGCCTCTTCAGCGGCTTCATCCTTCTCTTCTAACGCCTCGCTGCTCTGCTCTGTCGCCTTTTGCTTCATCTCTTGCAGGGCTTGACCTCCGTGCTCGCTAATCTCCGCTTTTTTCTCTGCTAACGCCTTGCCACCATGCTCAGCAGCGAAGGTGGTAAATGGTAAGAGCAGAAGTAGCAGTGGAATAAGTTTCATCTGATGATTCTCCGTAACAGTGGTGGGAGCGGGGATCATAACCCTTTTTGAGAAGAGGATCCTCTGTTTCGCTGGCTAAAAGGTTCGGTTAGCCAGGCCGCGAACGAGAGGGAACGATCTCTCGCTTCAGCCAGGCCGATGACCTCTGGCGGAAGCTGGCCATAGGGTGCGGTCGGGGCGAGACTGTAGCTGCGGAAAAGGGGATCCCAAAAGCTGAAGATCGTAGAGTAGTTGGCATCGCCATACTGCGGGTCGACCCGGTGGTGAGAGGCGTGAAACCGGGGGGTGACTATCAGGCGTGACACCCTCTTTTCGATAGCGTCGGGGAGGTCGGTATTGCTATGGTGAAACTGAGCACAGAGGCTGATCAACCCCTCAAACAGAAACCAGGCGATGGGCGTCGGCCCCCAGATCACGACCCAGATCGCCTTGGAGAGTGAGGAGAGTATCAGCTCTCCCGGGTGGAAACGGAGCGCAGTGGTGACATCCACCTCATTATCGGCGTGATGGGCCTTGTGAAAGCGCCAGAGAAAGGAGAAGCGGTGGTTGATGCGATGCCAGATGTAGTCAAAAAGATCGAGAACCAGCAGTGAAAGAATAATTTCAAGCCAACCATCCAGCCCCAACCAGCGCGAGATTCCCCATCCCTGCTCCTCAATATAGACCACCCATAGCAGAAAGGGGACATAGATAAAGAGGCGGATAATTACCGTATTTAGCGCTGCCACCATACCATGAAAAAAGGCCCGCTTCATGCGGCTCTCTTGCCAGGGACGGGCGGGAAAGCGGGTCTCAATCGCCGCAAAGAGCAGTAATCCACCGACAAAAACAAGAAGTCGCCCTCCGTCAAGATCTAGTTCCATTCTCTATATCCCTCCGTTGAACCTAAAAATTTAGCTTGTGTGACCTTCATTGATCCATTTGAGTAATCGCGTGCTGAAGGGCGCTGGTGAGACGGGCCGCCTCCTGCTTTGCTCTGGTGATAAGTGGAGCCAACTGTGCAGAGTCACCATCTTTTGCTGCTTGTTCCATCTGCTGTGCAACTTCATTCAGCGTGAGCGCACTAATGTTGATCGTGGCCCCTTTCAA
>JADFYS010000164.1 GCA_015232955.1 Gammaproteobacteria bacterium | reverse complement strand
TTATCCACCCTACATCATATGCCAGTAAAGTAGGTTGGGCTGACGCCAGGAAGCCCAACAGCAGGGCGTCACAATCCCACCAACACTTTCCGACTCCCAACGCCTACATCGGGATCCAGACCGCAATAACAGATGAAGGAGCCAGATTCGGCAGAGGCGCAATCGTTTTCGACCATTTACCAGCAATATGAAGAGGATGGAACCGCGAACAGTACCTCTTTATGGATAAAAAAGTTTGCACCTTCATAATGTTACAAAAATATTTCCTCGGTTTTACCTCTGTACATTGGGAAGAAAAGCGTTAAGATGCACCGCAGTTTTTGAGACAGCCTAGATGTAGTGAATCGGTGCTCCTGCCCTTGTGGTAGAGAGTTTAGCCACTGCCGACTGCGTGGCAGCGCTGTACTCAATGGACTGTCAGACAGAGGGGGTCAACCTTCTGTCCCGGGGCCGCACTGCGGCCATCTGTTTTCACATAACACTATGGAGATCAATTTATGTCGACACAACAGGTCTTTGCCTTTGCTGAGGGTGATGGCAAGAACAAGCAGCTACTGGGAGGTAAAGGGGCCAATCTCTGTGAGATGACCCAGATCGGTCTCAATGTTCCTCCGGGGTTTGTCATCTCCACCGAGGCTTGCCTCACCTATCTTGATAACTCAGGTGAAGATCTGCCTCAGACCTTGATGGAAGAGATTCGTCAGCAGATGAAAGAGGTTGAGTCGCTGACCGGTAAAGGGTTTGGGGATCCCAAAAACCCACTTCTGGTTTCGGTCCGTTCCGGCTCCGCGATGTCGATGCCCGGGATGATGGATACCATTCTCAACCTGGGACTGAATACCGAAACCCTGCAGGGAGAGATTGAACAGACCAATGATCCCCGTTTCGGGTATGACGCCTATCGCCGCTTCATCCAGCTTTTTGGTAAGGTTGCGCTCAACATCAGTGATGAACTGTTTGATGCCGAATTTGAAGCAGTCAAGGATCGCGCCAATGTGACCGAAGATGTCGGTCTCTCTGCGGAGAATCTGCGCGATATTAGTGAGCGCTTTTTGCGGGTGGTACAGGAGCAGACCGGCAAACCGTTCCCCAGTGATCCCTATGAGCAGCTTGAGATCGCAGTAAAGGCGGTATTTCGCTCCTGGATGGGGAAGCGGGCAGTCGCCTACCGCAAAGAGTTTCATATCACCCCGGAGATGGCCAACGGTACCGCGGTCAATGTCTGCACCATGGTTTTTGGTAATCGTGGGAACGACTCCGCCACCGGTGTCGCCTTTACCCGTAACCCCGGTAGCGGTGAGAACCGTCTCTACGGGGAGTACCTGGTGAACGCCCAGGGTGAGGATGTCGTCGCTGGGATTCGTACCCCCAAGCCGATCGACCGGATGCAGAGCGAGATGCCAGAGATGGCAGCACAGCTCGAAGAGCTGCGGCAGAAGCTGGAGTCGCACTACAACGAAGTGCAGGATTTTGAATTTACGATCGAGCGTGGCACCCTCTACTGCCTCCAGACCCGTAACGGCAAAATGAACACCATCGCGATGGTGCGAACCTCGGTAGAGATGGAGCGGGAAGGGCTACTGAACAAAGAGCAGGCGCTGCTGCGGATCCCGCCGGAGTCGCTGGAGCAGATGCTCTTTCCGCGACTCGATCCCACTCAGAAGAACAAGCCGCTGGCTCAGGGTCTCCCTGCATCGCCTGGCGCCGCCTTTGGCCATGCGGTCTTTGATGCTGATCGTGCAGAGCTCCTCGGAAAGGGGGGCGGACAGAAGGTGATCCTCCTTCGGGAAGAGACCAAACCGGAGGATATTCACGGCTTTTTTGCCTCTGAGGGGATTTTGACCAGTCGTGGTGGTAAGACCTCGCATGCAGCGGTGGTTGCCCGCGGAATGGGAAAACCGTGTGTCGCTGGTGCTGAAGGGATTACTGTGGATGTGATGAAGCGCGAGGCCCATGTGGGGGATACTGTCATCAAAGAGGGTGATATCATCACCATCGATGGGAGCAGTGGCAATGTCTATCTGGGAGAGATCGCCACCGTAGAGCCGGAGTTTAGCAGTGAGTTGAATATCCTTCTCTCCTGGGCTGATGAGGTGGCACGACTTGGTGTCAAGGCCAATGCCGACACCGGACCCGATGCGGTGACTGCGCTCAAATATGGTGCCAAAGGGATCGGTCTCTGCCGTACCGAGCGGATGTTTAATGCGTCGGATCGTCTGCCGGTGGTGATCGAGATGATCGTCTCTGGCAGTGAGGGACAGCGTCAGGCGGCACTGGATAAGCTGCTGCCGATGCAGCGTTCCGATTTCCAGAGCCTGTTCGAGGTGATGTCGCCCTATGCGGTCACCATCCGCCTCCTCGATCCACCGATTCATGAGTTTCTCCCCTCTGCGGAGCAGCTGCAGAGCGATATCGAGAAGCTGCGCCACCTCCGGGATACAGTACAGGGGATCGATGTTCTTGCCAACAGCATCAACCTGCTGCGGGAGCCGGGTACGGCCAATGCCGAAGCGGATTCGATGCGTCATCTGGTGGACTCTCAGCTGGTGGAAGATGCGATCACCAAAAAGATCTCGATGTTGCAGAAGGTGCGGGTATTGACCGAAACCAATCCCATGTTGGGTCATCGTGGTGTTCGTCTCGGGATGACCTTTCCTGAGATCTACTCGATGCAGATACAGGCGATTCTCGAGGCCTCTGCCGAGTGTGCCGCCAAAGGGATTGAGGTCCATCCCCAGATCATGGTACCTCAGGTCTGTACCTCCAAAGAGCTGCAGCATGTCAAGGCGTATGTAGATAAGGCGCGGGAAGAGGTTGAGGCGCGTTATGGCCACAAGGTCAACTTCCAGTTTGGAACGATGATTGAAGTGGTACGGGCCTGTATGCGCGCCGAATCTCTGGCGGAAAATGCCGAGTTCTTCTCCTTTGGGACCAACGACCTGACCCAGGCCACCTTCTCCTTCTCCCGTGAAGATGCCGAAAACAAGTTCCTGCCGATGTATAACGAGAGCGGGATTCTTCAGGACAACCCGTTTGAGGTACTGGATGAAAAAGGGGTTGGCAAACTGATGGGGCTGGCGGTGGAGTGGGGACGCAGTGTCAATCCAGATCTGAATGTCGGGATCTGTGGTGAGCATGGCGGGCACCCCTCCTCGATCCGCTTCTGCCACAAGATCGGTCTTAACTATGTCTCATGCTCTGCGCCGAGGGTACCTATCGCGCGTCTTGCAGCAGCACATGCGGCACTTCTGGACTAGATAAGGCTACGCCTCACCGCGTATTCGATAGGGATGATCCCCGCCCCGGGCTGGGCGGGGTTCTACCACTCAAAGAGCGCACTCACCGGAAGGGTGTAGTGGGCGTTTATCCCCTTCTTCTCCTCCTGAATCAGATACTCCAGTAGATAGCGTCCCCGATGATACATCGCACCGGCGAGCTGTTGATCGAGGATAAAGCGGGTGGAGGTGATAAATGATCGGGCAAGCCCCAGTGTCAGCCGAATCTCAAAAGAGTCATCTTTCTGGGAGCGGGCAAATTTGCGGGCAAGATGATAGAGTCTCTCGGCAATGATCTGAATCCGTGTTCTGACCGGGTGATCAAATACCTGAAGACGAAAGCCGGAGACCATAAAGACCGAAATATCCTGAATGAAATCCATCTGTCGCGATCGGTGAAGGTCGATAAAAGCGATATGCTCTGTGGAGTCATCATAGATGATATTGTCAAGATTGAAGTCACCGTGAATGAGGACAGAAAATGGGGGGGGGTGATCTACCTCTATTCGCCGCGCCTCTAGAATCAGTTGCGTCAGTCCGGAGACCCTATGACCGCAGATCAAGGCACCATCATCCACCAGATTGGGGTGGATGGCATAGAGATCGTCCAGACGAAAAGAGAGCTGGTCGGTAAAAGCTGCAGGGGTGACGCTACTGCTTTGGGTCTCTGTCCAGATCTGTTTCAGGGTCCTCTCCAGGGCGGAGATCGCCCGGTGTAAGAGTCGCGAGGAGTCGTGGAGGAGGATATGCTCAAGGGTCAGACCGTTGAGATGCTCCAGCAGAAGTGATGCCCTCTTGCCATGACTCTGGTAGTTTAGCAGGCGGGGAGAGATGCCGGGAAACGCCTCCTCCCACCTCTTGGCGCCATCCCTCTCCTCCTGAACCTTCTTTTTATCCCCCTCTTTCAGGATGGCGATCACCTCCTCTTGTTGATCACCGTTCTGCGTTGCGCGGGTGACACCAGAGATAGTGCTGCCGGAACGGGTCTCCGCCACACTCTTCAGACCAAACTGTCCGGGCTTCTCTTCACCCGGGGCAGAGTCTCCCGCCTCTAACAGAGAAACCGAGTTGAGAAGGGTGTCGTAGCGTTCGAAATCGATACTCTGTCCGGTGGTGGTGGCGATGAGTGTTTCACTGATTTTCTGGAGCGAATCCCCCATCTGTTCACAGCTCTGTCCCAATAGCAAGGCAGTGACAAGATCATCTGCATGGCGTGTTCGCTGTAAGAGGCGGGTATAGTGGCGCTGCAGCTTGCGATAACCGCGGCTGTTCTTCTGCTCAATACGACCGATAGCGAGGGCGAGGCGGACATTATCCTGTTGCATGGCAGCAGCCACCACCCCAACCCCTTTGCGCAGGCGGCGACAGAGGCGGGCGTGCCACTTGCCGTGGAGCTGTTTACGACTCTTAAGGTAGCCAAGTTGCTGAGCCGAACTGTTGATGTGATCCCCTATCTGCTTCAACTCCGCAGCAACCGCCTCAACCGCCTTGTAGTACTGGATCGTTCTCGGGGCGTTTTCCATCTGGGTCAGCTGCTCAAGAGAGCGGTTCTGAAGCTGCAACATCAGACTGGCAGCGTAACCGTGGCGGCGCAGCAGGCGCTGCCCAAGCCGGGAAGAGGGGGTGGTAAACAGCTCCTCCAGCGTTTTGAGCTGAGAGCCGATCTCCGAAGTCAGAAAGTGGATGTTGTCGCGAATCGAGGTGGGTTGGTTCATGGTGTCTTATAAAAGGCAGAAGGGGGAATGGTATCTGGATTACACAGTCTACACCATTCACTGATGAAACTGCTCCAGCAGCTGTTGTAACAGAATCCCCTTTTGCAGCGACTCCTGATACTCCATCTCGGGATCAGAGTCGGCAACGATCCCCCCTCCCGCCCAGTAGTCGATGTGATCGCCATACCGGCTCAGGGTTCTGATGGCGATATTACTGTCCATGGTGCGATCAAAGCCGATATAGGCGATGGCGCCATATTTGAGCGCAGTCACCGCATCAGGTCCGGTGTCGGCATTGGCCTTGACACCAAGTCGTG
>JADFYS010000163.1 GCA_015232955.1 Gammaproteobacteria bacterium | reverse complement strand
AGACACTGGTAGAGCGGCAGTGGATTCGGATCATAGGACACCGGGATGTTCCGGGACGGCCGGCGCTCTACGCCACCACCCGCGATTTTCTCGACTACTTTAATCTCAAATCGCTCGATCAGCTGCCGCAACTGGCGGAGCTGCGCGATCTTGATCTAATTGGTAGTGAACTTGATCTCCGGCCGGAAGTGGCAGAGGGGGGTGAAGAGGAGCAGGAAGAGGCGTTGGCGGGAGATCCCGTTGTCGCACAACCACTGCAGAGCGGGCCGACAGCAGAGGGCGGTAGCGTGACCGCCAAGGAGTAGAAGATGAGTGAAAAGATACAGAAGGTCCTTGCCCGTGCCGGTGTCGCCTCCAGACGGGAGATAGAGCGGCTGCTGGCCGCAGGAGAGGTGGTGGTCAACGGCAAGGTGGCAACCCTTGGCGATCGGGTAGAGGGGGATGAACAGTTTCGGGTCGAGGGCAAACTGGTGAGCCGTAAGGCGGCACAACCCCAGCCGCGGCGGATCCTGCTCTACCACAAGCCTGTGGGTGAGATCTGCAGTCGAAACGATCCAGAGGGGCGGAAATCGGTGTTTGAAGCCCTGCCGCCGCTTCAGGGGTCACGCTGGATCGCCATCGGCCGACTCGACCTCAACACCTCGGGACTGCTCCTCTTTACCACCGACGGTGAGCTGGCCAACACCATGATGCACCCCTCTTCTGAAATAGAGCGGGAGTATGCGGTGCGGATCCTGGGTGAAGTCAAACCCGAGGTGATCACGCAACTCCTTCAGGGGGTAGAGCTGGAGGATGGGCCGGGACGGTTTCATCAGATTAAGGATGGCGGTGGGGATGGTGCCAACCACTGGTATCATGTGGTGCTGCGTGAGGGGAAAAACCGCGAAGTACGGCGATTATGGGAGAGTCAGGGGGTGACGGTAAGCCGCCTGATGCGCATTCGTTTCGGCTCTGTTGCCCTGCCTCGCCGTCTTCGTAGCGGACGGTGGGAAGAGATGGCGCCGGCAGAGACCCGCAGTCTCTGTAGTGAGCTGGGGTTAGCGTCACCGTCACGACCCTCGCGTTCAGGGAAGGGGCGGCGCCCCCCTTCCACTGCAGCGAAAACAGAGCGAAGCGGGAAGGGGAAGCCGGGCAGGCGCTTCAGTGGCCCCGGATCGTGACCCCCTTTTGGGCAATGGTGTGGTCAGTGCTCACATTCTGACTCGATCTCTTTGCGGGCGAAGAGGACGGTGAGAAGAAAGGTGGAGATAAGAATAGCCGGTGCGAAGAGCATCAGAACCAGGCCGATTAAGAGAAAAATATGGCGAAAGAAGCCGATGTCGGGGACAAGATAGGTGGCAGCGGTTAGCATCGCCACCGCACCGAAAAAAAATACCGATGAGGCGAGCACCCCTTCACGCATCGTCTTACAGCCAAATATCAATAACCTCTTCATGGGGATCTCCTCCGTTGGGTGGTCTCACTATCGCCACCTGTATGGTGGAGCTGAGGGTGAACCATCCCTGTTAATGTGAAACCTGATGACTCAGGGGGCGAGCCGTTTTGCCGCCTCTCCAGTCGCTAGATTGAACTCCTCCTCCACCATGCGGTTCCACCGCTCTTGGTTGAAGGTCTTGCGAGAGGGCACCGGGCGGTGAACCAGGTTGATATGACAATCGACACAGCTCTTGCCCCCGCTCTCTTCCCGGTGAATTTGGGCGATGGCGGGACGATCGCCCATAATCGCCTCCAAGGTGTGGCATCTGCTGCAGGTCGACGACTGTCGTGCCCTGAACCACTCCCGGGCGGCAAAGGCTGCCTGCGGCAGGTGGAGCAGATTCTCCACCGGATCATCGTAGTCGACACTGCTAAAGAGCTGTTTGAACAGATCTTTGCTCCCCATGGTGTGATCCCAGGTCGCCATTAACACCCCTTCTGAGACATGGCAGTCCCCGCAACTGGCACGAACTCCAGACTCCGGGTTGTAGTGGGAGGATTGGCGGTAGGGTAGCGCCACCAGCTCCATCGAGTGGCATGTGGTGCAGAACTCTTCGCTTGAGGTGTGGTGGTCAAACTCGATTAAAAAGAGGATAAACCCCATCCCACCGAAACCACCAATCACCAGAGCAATGAGGACATTGCGGGTGATAAACAGAATATTGAAAGGGCTACTCATTGTTAGAATCTATGGTCGAGGTGGCCGCGGGTACCATCCCATAGGTGGGGAGGGTAGGGGATGACCCCGACTGAAGATGCCTCTCAATTAGAGACTCTCCCTCATCTCCTGCCACTGCGCGCACCTCTGGCAGAAATGCACCGTAAAAGCGCTTCTCTATCGCGTGCAGGCCGTCACTAAAGGTGTGGCTCAGGCTCGACATCGCCGCCCCGTGGCGCATTGAGACCCCCAGATCGTGCCAGATTTGCCACCAGATCTTCTCCAACGGTTCATCAAACGGGGTTGGTGTCAGCCTATTCTGGCGGTAAAGATCATCCATAATCGCCTTGCCCGGTATCCCGAAGCGCTGGTTGTACGCCTCGATCTGCTGATCAAACTGGTGAAAAAAACGGTCTGCGAAACTACTGCTATGACACTCCAGACAGACTTTACGCATCGCCTTGCGCCGCAGGTTTGGTGACGCGATCGCCTGAATGGTCGCCTCTTCACCCCCAATCATCGCCAACGCCTCCCCCTTGCGTGGAGAGGGATGGGAGAGAGGAAGATCACGACGGCTGCCGTTGGCAAAGATGACAAGGGACTGCTTTTCGGAAACGGGTCCATTCAGGCTCCACGCATCGCGCATCCCGACATCATGGGTGGGGTTGAGTCCCGGTGCCTCCCCCATATGGCAGGTGACACAGGTGGCGGTGGCGCTATAATCCTTGCCGGTGATCCAGCTATCACTGCCAAAGTTCATCGCTTCTCTCTGGCTCTGCAACAGAACTCCGTGGCGTGACTGCTGATAGATCTCACTATCGGGTGACTCACTGCCGCTGTGACAGCTACTGCAGGCGGCAGGGTCTCGCGCCTGCGCTTTTGAGAAGAGGTGCCGGCCATGGCAGGCAGAGCAGGAGCCGCGGCTGCCGTCGGGGTTGATGCGGCCGATACCGGCGTTGGGCCAGTTGCCACTGCTGACGGTGCCGTCGATGGCGGCCTCAACGCGTCCCCCGTGGCAGCTGGTGCAGCCTGCACTCTCCAGCGCCTCTTCAGTTGCACCGGTCCTCTCCACCATCAGGGCTAGCGCCTGACTATGGATCGAGTTTTTCGCCTCCTCGGCCTCTTTGGTGTGGCAGCGACCGCAATCCTTGGGGGAGACAATGGTGGCGATCACCTCCCCCTCATGTTCATGGGCGTCCGTATCGTCTTTATCGGCCTGATGACAGTCGAAACAGTTGACCCCGGCCGCAGCGTGGGTGCTCTGTTGCCACTGCTGATGGAGGGAGTTAGACGCTTTTTGGTGACAGCTAACGCAGTTGTCGCCCTGTTCAAGCCCCCACTCGCTGGCAGGGAGATCTACCTTGGCAGCTTGACCAATACAGGGGAGAGTGAGAAGGAGTAGCCACAGTGGTAGTGGAAGTTTGTGCAGAGAGGGCATCGCTTTTCTCATGATAATGACGGTGATGATTTGGGTGACTAAACCAGAAGGGTGGAGATGAAGCAAGTTGTGCAAACATTAACTCTTTCACTCCGGTTCGTCAAATGTTGTTTATATCCATAGGAGAAAAAAGGCAGTTCATCTGTTATCTATATTATTATATTAGCTTATTGCTATTTTCTTATGCTTATTTACTTTTTCTCCCTCTTTGCTACTATGGGTGAAGCCTCGTTCGGGCGAATGCAGTTACGGTAAATTTACACATATAACATAAGGGAATTATGATGAAAGTGATAACCAAGTTGAGGCTGTTTGCAGCCTTGGGTGGCGCCCTGCTGTTTGCAGGGGGCGCAGCTATTGCGCAGCCGCTACACCACACCACCTCTGACACCTGTAAACAGTGCCATCAGGAGATCTACAAGCAGTGGCAGGGATCGATGCACGCCAATAGCACCGCTTTTACTGATCCGATTCACGCCACCTTCTACAAGAATGTGGTGGGTGATCCCGGTCAAGAGGGTGTGACCACCAAGGCGGGGAAGTATCCGGTCTGTCTGCAGTGCCATGCCCCCAATGCCGCCAGAGACGGCAAGACGAAAATCGATGCCAATCCCGCCTATAACGAAGGGGTTAACTGCGTCGCCTGTCACTCCCTCAAGACCTTTAAGGGGATTGAGGCTGGAAATGGCAAGCTGCGTCTTGGCATTCAGGCATACGAACTGGCTGATGCCATCCAGTCTCCCGGGAGGAAGTCGGTTAACGGTCTCGAAAAGTTGACCGCAAGTAATGATCTCTTTGGGTCTGGCGGTGGTGAGCAGAAGCCAAACCCCCATCAGGGAGAGGCGGTAGAGCTGGACGGTAAGACCATTCCGTCGCTGCCGATGGAGAGTAACCCCCTTATGGTGAGAACCTCCAAAAACTGCATGGGGTGTCATGACAAACGCAATAACTCCCATGGAGTTCCTCTCTGTAACACCGGGGATGAGTACAAAATGAGCAGTTCCAGCGTTGACTGTCTCGCCTGCCATATGCCGATTAACGATGGAGTTGCCGATCATAGCATGGGGGGTGGACATGACTCTGCGATGCTGCAGCGGGCCGTGCTCTTCGATCTTAAGGGAGAGCGGGGAGGTGATAACATACAGCTCATCGCTACCATAAAGAATCTTCAGCCCCACAGCCTTCCAACCGGTGCTCCATTCCGCAATATCTATATGACGGTCAAGGCGTATGATAGCGAAGGTAGCGTGATCTGGAGTAACACCGAGAGTCACCCCGCCCAAGATGATAAACAGGCGTATCTGGCCTACGGTCTGGTGGATGATGAAGGTAAACCCACCTCTCCCCCCAAGGCGAAGGCGCTCGGTCCCGATTCACGGCTGAAACCGTTTGAGGAGCGAAGCCTGAACTACACCCTTCCTGCCAAAGGGGTGGTACTGGTGCGGGGCGAGTTGCACTATAATCTCCTCTGGCCGGGGTTGGTAAAACAGTTTACCCACCTGCCAAAGGATCTGACTGCACCGACCCTAATCGCCGCATCTGAGGTCGCTCTGTAGCGGTTAAAATCCCGGCAGCCGCGTCACCCACTATGGCCTCATCCCCGTTGCGGGGGTAGAGAGTGATGTGGCTGTTGGGCTTCCTGATGTCAGCCCAACCTATGCTGCGGCAGGGTAACTGTTTAGTCCCCCTTCCTTAAATCCCCCTCTCCCATTGGGAGAGGGTCGGGGTGAGGGCTAAATCAGGCTAGGGGAGT
>JADFYS010000162.1 GCA_015232955.1 Gammaproteobacteria bacterium | reverse complement strand
AATAGAATTACTATTCATGCGGCTTCATGCCTTGAATAGCCACGCTTCTCGACTCCCTGAAATCCACTGTTTCCAAGTATCTTGGGTATATCACCCAAAAGATGGGGCTGAAATATTGTGAATCATATGGCATAATCATTGCCTTGATTGGGTAAAAACAGGAGAGCAGAATCATGGCATATGTGACGATTGATGGTGAGAAGTACGAAAAAGAGCTACTGGATCTGGCGAAGCAACACACAACCGGCGTCGGTGAGGGCAAGCTCTCTAAAGATGAGGTAGCGGATCTGTTTAAGTCGGCCAGTGATGGTCAGGGCGTTACCGCTACAGAGAAAAAGACGCTCGCCTATATTCGCCAAAGTTTTGTCTTTACCGATGCTGCTGCGAGAGACTTTGACGCAAGTTTCGCCAAACTTTAGGGTTTCGTCTTTCTCCGTTCCCACGCCTTGCGTGGGAATGCGTACCTCTCTCAGCTCATCACGACGCTCTCAAGCGAACCATCTTGCCGGTTTGACTCAAGAATTTTCCGTATCAAGCTCTAACCACGAACGATAGAAGTCGGCGTTTGATAACGGACGACTGTAGTAGTAGCCCTGAATAAGATTACATCCGGCATCCAGGAGGAACTCCAACTCCGCTCTGCTCTCCACCCCTTCGGCGATGGTGGTCATGCCTAGGTTTCGTGCCAGATTGATAATGGTATGGACAATGGCGGCGTTGCGTGGGTCTTGATGGACATTGGTGACAAAGGAGCGATCGATCTTGATCTTCTGTACAGGCAGACTCTTGAGGTAGGAGAGTGATGAGTAGCCTGTCCCAAAATCATCCAGGGCAAAGCGTAGTCCCGCTTTGCGCAGTGCGGCAATTTTGGCCTGTGCGCCCTGGATATCGGTCAGGAGCAGGCTTTCAGTGACCTCCAGTTCGAGGTGCTCTGGTGATACGCCACTCTCCTCTAAAAGGGTCAGGCAGCGTTGAACAAAATCCTTTTCATGAAAATGGCGCGCACTGATATTGACCGAGAGCAGGGGTAGCCCCCTCTTGCCATAGAGCTGGATACACTGCTGGAGACAGGCAGCGGCAGTCGCCATAACCCACTCGCCGATGGCGCTGATGTAGCCCAAGTCCTCCGCCAGATGGATAAAGTCCCCCGGCATCACCAGCCCCCGTTGGGGGTGGTTCCAGCGGATTAGGGCTTCGGCACCTGAGAGGTTGCCATCGCTATCGATCTGCGGCTGATAGTAGAGTTCGAAGTTCTCTTTTTCGAGCGATAACCGCAGATCGTGGCCGATACTCATCCTCTGGTCGGCTTCGATCTGCATCTCTGTATGGAAATAGTGGTGACGGTTGCGCCCCCCCTGTTTGCCGCGGAACATCGCAAGTTCTGCGTGTTGCAGTAAGATTTCGCTGGTATCACCGTCGCCCGGGTGAATCGCAATCCCGATACTGGCGTTGAGCTGTAGCTCCTGACCATTGGCTATCGCAACGGGGCGGGCGATATCCTCTGAGACACTCTGTACCAGTTGGTCGATAGTGGGCGCAATCTTCTCTGTTTTGGAGCCGAGATCCAGGGAGAGAAGGACAAATTCATCACTCCCCCAGCGGTAGAGCAGATCCCCGATACGAAGAGAGGTGGAGAGGCGCTGGGAGATGGTTTTAAGATAGTAATCGCCCACTTCGTGACCTAAAGCGTCGTTGATGTGCTTAAAATGGTCGAGATCGATGAAGAGGAGGGCGAGGGCGTTTTGATGGCGACTGCAGCGCTCAAGCTCAAAGGTGAGGCGTTCGTTGAGCGAGGTTCGATTGAGCAGTCCGGTCAACTTGTCGTGAAAAGCCATGTAGGCGATCTGATCATCGGCGTAGTGGTGGGCAACGCTCATGGCGATCACATTGGCAACCTGTTGCAGAAAATCTACGATGTCGGGTGGAAGTTCTCCGGGATCCTCAACGGTGTACATCAGCACACCGAGGGTGAGCTGGTTGGCGAGGATGGGAATGGCGATTCGGCAGCGATCTCGGCTCTCCAGATATTTTAGGGGAGAGGAGCTCTCTGCCATATCGACACTCATCACCCGCTGATCTCTGGCAGCCACGCCGCAAACACACTCTCCATAGCGGATCTCACTGCAGCTCTGTTGCTGCTGAGGGGAGATGCCGATCTGCGCTACCAGCTCCATGACGCTGTTATGACCGCGATCGCGGGTGAGAAATATGGCCGCTTTGCGCCCTTTGTGCAGCCAGTGAAAGCGGTTAGAGAGTAACTCCAGCGCTTGCTGCAGGTATTCGTTACAGGAGAGGGAGCGGTGAGAGAGGGCGAGGAGTTGCCGAAGCGCCTGCTCTTGCAACATCGACTGCTGTAGCTGCTGGTTGCTCTGCTGTAACGCCTCTGTACGCAGTGCCACCAGAGTCTCAAGTTGCTGATTGCTGTGGGCTAGCTGTCGTCGTGATTGTGACAGCTCAACATGGGTACGGACACGAGCAATCACCTCATCCGTCTGAAAAGGCTTGGAGATGTAATCTTGCCCCCCTGCGTGAAACGCAGCCACTTTATCTTCTATGTCCTGAAGTGCGCTAATAAAGATGATGGGAATATGGGCGGTTTGCGCTGTTTTTTTCAGTTCACGGCACACCTCGTAGCCGTTGATCTCGGGCATCCTGATATCGAGCAGGATCAGCTCCGGAGTGAAGGTGGCGGCTGCACGCAAGGCGGACTTGCCACCAAGGGCAGAGCGTACCTGATACCCCTCTTGGCGAAGGATCCCCTCCATTACCCGAAGGTTGGCGGGGTTGTCGTCTACGACGAGGATGATCGGCTGTTCAGTCAAGAGGTTTGCTCTCCATGCCCGAGGAGATCATCAAACCGATATTCACTGCAGGTGTGGCGGAGGTATTCAGCCGCCTTTGGATTCTTGGTCTGGATCTGCTCGGCAAGTTGCAGAAGACGATCTCCATCCAGTGCTGTCGCGGCGAGATGAATCTGCTCTCGAAGCGCTGTCGGCAGGGTGGCAAGGGGGTTCTCCCCTTCACTCTCTAGGCGGTTGATGCCGGCGATCGCCTGTTCGCGCTCATCCTCGGCATAACGAAACTGAACTCCCAGATGTTGCCTCATGGTTGCAAAGAGGCTGTCGGTTACGATCGGCTTCCTTATCATATCGTTACAACCGGCTGCAAGAATGGACTCCCGCTCCTCTTCAAAGGCGGAGGCGGTGAGTGCGCAGATGATCACCTTCTCTCCCCCCTGCAGGGTGCGGATTTTGCGAGTCGCGGCGTACCCGTCCATGACCGGCATCCGCATATCCATCCAGATAAAGTCTGGATGCCACTGTTCAAAAAGGGCGACCCCTTCGCCACCATTGGTGGCGACCTCTACCTCAAAGCCGACCGACTCCATCATCTGGCGCAGCAGGCGTTGATTGTCCACCTTGTCTTCAACAATCAAGATCCGGTAGTGAGCTTCTCCTTCGGCAAGGGCGATCACCTTACGCGGCTGCGTGGTCGATTGTGGAGGGGTGGCGGGAAGGGTGTAGGGGATCTTCAGGCTGAAGCAGGAGCCGTGTCCGACCTCACTTTCGGCCCATAGCGCTCCTCCGAGGAGTTCGGTGTACTGTTTGGCGATTCCCAGCCCCAAACCTGTCCCCTCTCCCACCTGAACCCCATGGTGAGTCTGAAAAAACGGGGTAAAGATAAGCTCGAGCTGATCCTTGGGGATACCCACCCCGGTATCCCTTACGGTGATGGTCAGCAGCCTCTCCCCCTTTGTGCCCTCGGTCGTTGTGACGCTCATTGCGACTGAACCGTGAGGCGTGTACTTGATAGCGTTGGAGAGTAGATTAAGCAGAATCTGGCGCAGCTTACCATCGTCAGTGATGACATATTGGGGAAGCTCAGGGGCCATGTCGAGACTTAGTGCGAGACCATCGTTGTGGGCGCGGAGGGCCATGGTATCGATCAGGCTGGTGATCAGTTGGTGCAGATCCAGAGGCTTGGGGTTGTATACCAGTTTACCCGCCTCGATACGGGAGATCTCGAGAATGTCATTGATTAAAGCCAAGAGGTGATGGCCACTGCGGTTGATGGTCTCCAGGTTTACTCGCTGTTTAGGAGCGATGGTGGCGTCGCGTTGTAACAGTTCGGCAAAACCGAGGATGGCGTTGAGAGGGGTTCGCAACTCATGGGACATATTGGAGAGAAAAATGCTTTTGGCCCGGCTCGCCTCTTCCGCCTTCTCTTTGGCATGAAAGAGGTCGTGTTCCGCCTGGGCGATACGCCGGATGAGGGTGAGGAGGAGGGTGAAGAGCAGTAAGACAGCCACCACCCCAACCGTGGCGTTTTGGATCGCGGTACTCTTGACCCGATCCGCTACCCATTGCGAGGGGACCCCGATATAGGCAACCCAATTGACAGCGGGGATCGGTACCGCAGCATAGTAGCGCTCGATACCGTCACTACCGCTAGATTTAAAGTCACCATCTTTGATCTCAAGAATACGATCCGCTGCCGCAACCCCGCGAATATTTTTGCCGATAAGGTTCTCTTGTACCGGATCGGTATTGCGCCAGATAAGAGTACCGCTGTTACTGAGCATTCCGAAACGGGTACCGGGGGGAAGCTGATCTGCAGGCACTCTTGGGTCGTAAAGCTCTAGATCCAGGGGCAGACCGAGTAGCCCCAACAGAGCCCCTTCATCGTCGCGCACAGGCTGAATGAGTACCGAGACCTTGCGTCCGGTGATGGGACCGATAAAGGGATCTCCCGCAAAAAACCGAGGGTTTTCCATCGCCTGCTTGAACCATCCCGCCTTGGCGACAGAGACTGGTTTGCCTCCGGGTTGTGGAACTCCGGAACAGGGGGCATCTCCCTGGAGATCTACGGTCGCAAGGTTGGCGAACTGAGGAAACATATCCGGAAACTCTGCCAATATGGGATCGCAGGCGTTGATATCCATGGCGCGAATGGCGGGACGCCGGGCAATGCGCTCCATTACGGCGCGGTTCTGTTCCAGAAACTGGGTGGTGTTATTAGCGATGATCGTCGCAAGGGTGCGAATTCGGCTCTGTTCCTGTGAAAACGAGTGCTGCCAATCTGAATAGACGGTCAGAGTGAACATCGATGTGAGGGAGATCAGGATCAGTAACACCAAGAGGTAGATGGTCTGGCGTACTGAGGATATGGTGGTCTGTTGCAAGGTTTTTCCTGTAAGCGCGAGGTAGAATCAGTCTGAAACGCTTCCTCTCTATACACCTCACCATCATAAAGAAAGGAAATTGTAAGTGATGGCAGCGGAGTTGGGGCTACAGATCCACTGTTTGCGTTCGCCAGCAGCAGCCACCACGG
>JADFYS010000161.1 GCA_015232955.1 Gammaproteobacteria bacterium | reverse complement strand
TGCATTGTTCTACCTTCGTCCATCCTTGGACTCGTACCTTCGGCATCCATGCCTTCGTTGCACTGCACCGCCACAAAAGCACCCTTCACGGTGTTCAACTGCGGATTTTAGGTTTATCGATAGCGTTGGCAAAAGCGGTGGCAAGGGCACCGGAGGGGGGTGTTGATGTGCTGTTTTTCGCTACAGCTCTGCTCTGCTGGCGGTTGTGTGGCTCGACCTTGTCCCGTCTGCTCTCTGGCAGATCATCGTTGAGACGGCGCGAGAGGGCGATCCTTTTCCGCTCTGGGTCGACCTCTAACACTTTCACTTGGGTGATCTCGCCGGTCTTAATCACCTGATGGGGATCTTTGACAAAGTGATCGGCAAGGGCAGAGATATGGACAAGACCATCCTGATGGACGCCAATATCGACAAAAGCCCCGAAGTTGGTGACATTGGTGACGGTTCCTTCGAGGATCATCCCCGGACGCAGGTCACCTATTTTTTCTACCCCCTCTTTCAGGCGTGCAGTCTGAAACGCAGGGCGGGGATCTCTTCCCGGCTTGTTGAGTTCGCTGAGAATATCGCCAATGGTGGGGAGACCGAAACGCTCATCCACATAATCAGAGGGGTTGATCTTCTTTAACAGCGGGCCATTGCCGATCAGCTCGCCAACGGTGATCCGGTTGTTAGCGGCGATACGATCCACAACGACATAACTTTCGGGGTGGACCGCCGAGCGATCCAGCGGGTTGTCACCATCGTGGATGCGGAGGAAGCCTGCGGCCTGTTCAAAACTCCTGGCGCCGAGTCGGGGGACCTTTTTCAGCCCCTGACGGCTTTTAAATGGACCGTTGGCATCGCGGTAATTGACCAGGTTTTCGGCACTGCTCTGATTTAATCCTGCCACCTGGCGCAGCAGCGGAACCGAGGCGGTGTTGACCTCAACCCCGACGCTGTTCACACAATCTTCCACCACATTCTCCAGTTTATCGGCGAGAAGAAGTTGGTTGACATCGTGCTGGTACTGACCGACACCGATCGATTTGGGCTCTATTTTGACCAGCTCTGCCAACGGATCCTGCAGGCGGCGGGCGATAGAGATGGCGCCGCGGATGGTGACATCGAGATCGGGAAACTCCTCTGCAGCCCGTTGTGAGGCGGAGTAGATCGAGGCACCCGCTTCACTGACCATCACCTTTTGCAGCGGGAGTTCGGGCAGATTGCGCAGCAGATCGTGACAGAGACGATCCGTCTCCCGCGATGCGGTTCCGTTGCCGATAGCGATCAGTTTTACCCCGTGGCGGGTGATAAGCTGTTGGAGTACGGCGAGCGACTCCTGCCAACGGTTGCGCGGAGGGTGGGGGTAGATGGTGGCCGATTCGAGGTACTTACCGGTCGCGTCAATCACCGCAACCTTGACCCCAGTGCGCAGACCGGGGTCGAGGCCGATGGTGGCCACTTGTCCCGCGGGGGCGGCAAGAAGGAGATCTTTGAGGTTTTTGCTAAAGACCTCAATCGCCTCGGTGTCGGCCCGCTGCTGGAGTTCTGCCAGGAGCTCCAGCTCCAGACGCACCTTCTGTTTGATGCGCCAGCTCCAGCGCACCACCTCCTGTAGCCACGGGTCTCCTGCGCGCCCTTTATCCTGAATTCCGTTGTGGTTGGCGATAATCGATTCGCACGGGTGGTGACGCTCTTCCTCCCCCTCAACCCCCAGTTTGAGTTGAAGAAAGCCTTCGTTGCGTCCGCGAAGCATCGCTAAGGCGCGGTGGGAGGGGATCTTCTGAAAGTGGTCACGCTGATCAAAGTAGTCGCGAAACTTGGCCCCCTCTGCCTCTTTACCCTCGACTACAGCGGCGACCAGCTCCCCTTTGTCATGGAGCAGGGTGCGCAGTTTTGCCGTCAGCTCAGGATCTTCGTTAAACCGCTCCATCAGGATATATTTTGCCCCCTCCAGTACCGCATTGCAGTCGGGGAACTTCTCTTGAAATGGCCCTGTATGGTGAATATAGGATATCGCCTCGGCCTCGGGATTGAGTTCAGGATGGGCGAGGAGGGTGGTGGCCAGCGGCTCGATCCCCGCTTCGATCGCAATCTGTCCTTTGGTGCGCCGTCGCTTTTTAAAGGGGAGGTAGAGATCCTCAAGCCGAATCTTGCTCTCCGCCTCTTCGATCTCCTGGCGCAACTGTGGGGTGAGTTTCTCCTGCTCGGCGATGAGTTTGAGGATCGCCTCACGCCGCTCATCAAGAGAGCGGAGGTAGCCGAGGCGCTCTTCAAGCTGGCGTAACTGGCCATCGTCAAGGCCGCCGGTCACCTCTTTTCGATAGCGGGAGATGAAGGGGACCGTCGCCCCCTGATCGAGGAGGGTGATGGCCGCTTCGACCTGTTTTTCAGAGATAGCAAGGGCAGTTGCTACCCTCTTTTGAATAGTTTCCATGGATGAGTGCGGAGATAGTGTAGTGATAGATGGAGGGGGTGCTGCAGGAGATGGTGTGTTCGGAAGGGGGGGCGACGACCCGCACAGCGGCGGGTCGTCGGTTGGGTGGTTATCTTCCCCCTTGATGGGTAATGAGATCATCCACTACCGAAGGATCGGCGAGGGTGGAGGTATCACCGAGGGTGTCCAGCTCGTTGGCTGCGATCTTGCGAAGAATACGGCGCATTATCTTGCCGGAGCGGGTCTTGGGGAGTCCCGGTGCCCACTGAATTACATCGGGTGAAGCGATGGGACCGATCTCGGTACGAACCTGTTTCACCAGCGCTTTGCGCAGCTCCTCTGTCGCCTCGAACCCTTTGACCAGGGTGACATAGGCGTAGATCCCCTGCCCCTTGATATCGTGGGGGTAACCGACCACTGCAGCTTCGGCTACTGCGGGATGGAGTACCAGTGCAGACTCCACTTCGGCAGTTCCCATCCTGTGACCTGAGACATTGATCACATCATCCATCCGACCGGTGATCCAGTAGTAGCCATCCTCATCGCGACGGGCACCATCACCGGTAAAGTAGTTGCCGGGATACTGGCTGAAGTAGGTGTCATAGAAGCGCTGGTGGTCACCATAAACGGTACGCATCATTCCCGGCCAGGGGCGACGCATCACCAGTGCGCCGCTGGCAACACCCTCTTGCAGCGTCCCGTTCTGGGCATCCACCAGTGCCGGTTCGATACCGAAGAAGGGGCGGGTGGCAGATCCGGGTTTGAGTGGGGTGGCACCGGGCAGAGGGGTGATGAGGTGGCCGCCGGTTTCGGTCTGCCACCAGGTATCTGCGATGGGGCAGCGACGATCTCCGATCACATCGTGATACCACTCCCACGCTTCGGGGTTGATCGGTTCACCTACGGTTCCGAGCAGGCGCAGACTTTTGCGGCTGGTGCGGGTGACCGGGTCATTTCCCTCTCGCATCAGGGCGCGAAGGGCGGTAGGGGCGGTGTAGAAGACAGTCACCTGATGTTTATCGACCACCTCCCAACAGCGGGAGGCGCTGGGATAGGTGGGGACCCCCTCAAAAGAGAGGGTGGTGGTGCCGTTGGCCAGCGGACCGTAGACCAGATAGCTGTGGCCGGTGACCCAGCCAATATCGGCGGTACACCAGTAGATATCGCCCTCCTGGAGATCGAAGGTGTACTTGGTGGTCATGGTGGCGTAGAGAAGATAGCCACCGGTGGTGTGGAGAACCCCTTTCGGCTGGCCGGTAGAACCGGAGGTGTAGAGGATAAAGAGGGGATCCTCGGCATCCATCATCTCGGGAGGGCAGTCGTCAGAGGCAGCGGCCATCAGATCTTCATACCAGTGATCACGCCCTTCAACCCAGTGGACGGGGTTTCCGGTCCGTTTGACGGTGATAACTGAACGGACATTGGGGCACTCTTCCAGCGCCTTGTCGGTATTGGCTTTGAGTGGGACGGTGCGACCACTACGCAGACCCTCGTCGGCGGTGATCACCACCTGACAGTCAGAGTCGAGGATCCGATCCTTGAGCGCTTCGGGAGAGAACCCACCAAAGACGATGCTATGGACCGCACCGATACGGGCAGAGGCGAGCATGGCGTAGGCCGCTTCGGGGATCATCGGCATATAGATGCAGAGACGGTCTCCCTTTTTGATCCCTTGATCCTTAAAGACATTGGCCAACTTTGAAACTTCGGTGTGGAGCTGGCGGTAGGTGATGTGACGACTCTCTTCGGGGTTATCCCCCTCCCAGATGATGGCGATCTGGTCGCCACGGCTTTCGAGATGGCGGTCTATACAGTTGACAGAGACATTGAGCTTTCCCCCTTTGAACCACTCGATGTGGAGGTCATCTTTGGCGAAACTCCAGTCGAGGACTTTGTCCCACTTCTGGTCCCAGTCGAGAAATTTCTCCGCCTGCTCCCCCCAGAACTGCTCAGGATCGGCGATAGAGTGCTGGTACATCTCTTGATACTGGGTATCGTTGATGAGAGTACGGGCCGCAAACTCTGCGGGTACGGGATAAATTTTTTCAATAGCCATAGTGGTTCCCTCTGCTCTGAATGGGTGAAAAATCCCCCTTCTCCGCAGAGAAAGGGAGTGCTTTTGTTTATCTTTTGTTGAACTTAAGGTTACAGCTTGCTGGTAATTGCTTCAACCACGGCGTCACTGGAGGTGGCATTGACACTGAGGAGGAGCCCTTCCTCTTCGTAGAACTTGGCGAGAGGAGCGGTCTTCTCCTCGTAGGTGTCAAGACGCTTGCTGATCGCCTCTTCGGTCTCATCGTCACGCTGGATGGTGGGACTACCGCACTTATCACACACCCCGTCAACCTTGGACGGCATACTCTTGATGTTGTAGATCGCCTGACATTCGGAGTTAGAGCAGGTGCGACGGGTGGTGAGACGGTCGAGGATCACATCCCGTGGGACATCGAGATTGACTGCAAAATCGAGTGTAATATTCAGTTTTTCCAGCAGAACCTTCAGCTCTTTCGCCTGGGGGATGGTGCGGGGGAAACCGTCGAGAAGGAATCCTTTGCTGCAATCCTCTTCCAGTAGTCTCTCGCCCATGATACCCATGATGAGTTCGTCCGGAACGAGATCTCCCGCTTTCATGAAGGCGTCTGCCTTTTTCCCAAGTTCGGTGCCGTCTCTTACCGCTCCGCGGAGGATATCGCCGGTAGAGATCTGGACAGAGCCATCCACTGCGGTCAGTCGCTTGGCAACAGTCCCTTTACCGGCACCGGGGGCGCCCAGAAGAATCAGTCTCATCGTGTTTTTTTCCTTAAATGTGTGGAGTTAAAAAAGTGAATATGTGTATACCCAAGATACTTGGAAACACTGGATTTCAGGGAGTTGAGAAGCGTGGCTATTCAAGGCATGAAGCCGCATGAATAGTCATTCTATTCAAAGGATT
>JADFYS010000160.1 GCA_015232955.1 Gammaproteobacteria bacterium | reverse complement strand
CCGGAGAGTGAAGTGAATGGAGGCGAAAGGGAGCGATGGCTCTTTTACAACTGTGCAATCCACCGCTTCTGCTGCGCCCGCTGTCGCTGCTGCTGAAGCAGCTGACGGATCTTGGGCGCCGCGGCGGAGAACGGGATCACCGCCTCTGGGACTATCTTCTCTAAAAAAAGGAGATGGAAGCCGATTTCACTCCGGAGCAGTGGACTAACTGCCCCTTCGCTCATCGTGAACAGCTCTCGATCCAGCTCCGGATAGAGCTGTCCCGGACGGAGCTCGCCCAGCTTACCCCCCTCCATCGCCGTCGGGCACTCCGAGTACCTCTTGGCAAATTGCGCAAACTGATCCGGTTCAGATCCGAGGCGAGTGGCGATCTCCTCCAGCCTTTGCCGTGCCTGCACCTCGCTGTTTTCAGGGTAGTCGTTGTTGACGGTGATCAAGATATGGCGCGCAAGTCGCCGCTGTGGAAGATGAAACTTCTCGGGGTGCGCCTCATGGTAGCTGCGCACCTCATCATCGGTCACCTCAGCAGATTGAGCGCCAATGCGTTGGAGTACACCATCAAACAGCAGCTCACGATAGAGCGCCTGACGCAAGAGGCTCTCACTCAGCCCATTGGCCTCAAGATCTGCGACAAAATCGGTATGGCTCTCATAGCGCCCCTCCACCTCGGCAACCGCCTCTGTCAACTGCTGCTCAGAGATATAGACCACCGCCGCTTCTGAAGAGGAGATCACCTTTGACTCCAGCTGAAAGCTCTGACCCGCTTTGGCCTCAACCCGCTTCTGCTCCTCCCCGGTCAGGAGGTAGAACCCTTTTTGAAACTCAGCAAGGGCGTGACGGAGTCGATGGTACTGCAGCGCAGCCTGCACCTCTTCACCTTGATCACGGTCACCACTCACACCCGCTCCTCCCTTGCCAATGGCTCCAGTGAGTTCTCCGCCACCAACAGCACCCGCCCATTAAAACGGACATGGTAGAGGGGTCCCCCCTCCTCTTCTCGCAGCACCTTCTCGATCTCCCCTCCATCTCCGGGAGAGGCGATCACCTCACCATCGACCGCCAGTGTAACCGTGGGAGTGACGCGATCATGGAACTCAAACCGGGTCGGGATCCAGGGATCACTCTCCGGCTGCAGCTCTTGCTCGCGACACCCCACCATTAATCCGCTCTCCATATAATCGACGGTGTAGATCAACTGATCCTGAAGAAAGGTCCCGACATCACGCACATAACCGACACTACCCCTACGGATGAGCAGCTCACCCTTATCCCTTCCGGGATAGGTGCCGTCATTACGGATATTGCGGGTTACCCGCACCGCGTCCCCGTACTGATATTTCGGGATCACCTGCTTACAGCCTCTGAATCATGCCATCGACCGGAACCACTGTCACCTGTGGCTCATTCATCTTAAATACCTTAAATACCTTCTCCCGCTGCGCACTCGATTCGACAAAATCGTGATACGCCTGAAGCAAGAGAGTGGCGTAATGGTTACGCCGTACCTCATCTGTCTCTCCTGTCGCCTCACCTTTCTCTTCCAGATAGTCATGAAACCGCTGCAGGATATGGAGCCGGTTGACATAGACCACTCTGGGGTCATACTCAATCTCAAAATAGTCCAGAAACTCTTCTGCGCTACTCAGCTCGCTCAGATCCAGATCAAACTCGCTTACACTCATTCCTCTCTCCCTTGTATTAAAACCTACATTTGTGTTTGTTTTTCATTCAGCGCCGCGCGGGTCACCTCCAGCAGCGCCCCGGCACCGAGACGATCACTCTCATCAACCGCCGCCACCCGCTCTAGACGAGCGAGAGCGGTGTCATACTCTCCCAATCTCAACTCAATACAGCCCGCCCCCTTCAGGGCATGAAGGTAAAAACGGAGCGTGGTGATCGAGGCCATCGCTACACTGCCCAGATGTTCCGGCGACAGCTCGCGCCAGTCGGAGGGTAGTTTCAGCTTTGCGGCATAGAGGGTCAGGACACGCTCGGCGACGCGCAGTGCGTCGTCAAGTCGGTGCTGGTAAAAGTAGTAACGGTAGAGGGCAACAAGGACCACCGGGTGTTCCGGTGCGAGGAAATAGGCACGCAGCAGCTGACTCTCCCCCTTTTTGCTTCCGTAGGCCTCTGCAGATCGTTCGATGCAGCGCTGCGCCTCCTCCTCTAACGGCTGTTCAAAGTAGATCGATTCCGCATCAAAGTCCTGGAGATCAGCCGCCACCGTTACCCCCCTTGTGCTGTTTCAGCATGAGCTGTTTCACAGAGCTGAATCGCCTGACACGATCCGCACTCCTCTTCCCGATGAAGCGTCTCTTCCGAGGCGTTGAGACGAGAGACCTCGGTCTCAAGCTGGCGGATACGATCGAGGAGACACCCTACCGCCTCGGCCACGGGATCGGGGATAAGGTGGTGATCGAGGTTAATATCGCCGTTATCGGCAACACGCGCCTGTTTCGCCTGCACCGCCTTTCCGGGGATTCCGACCACGGTCTCACCGGCGCGCACTGATGAGATCACCACCGAGTTCGCTCCAACCCGCGCCTGACGGCCAATGGTGATCGGCCCCAGAATCTTCGCGCCTGCCCCAACCACCACCCCATCTTCAAGGGTTGGGTGACGCTTTCCCCGGTTCCAGGTGACGCCACCCAGGGTCACTCCGTGATAGAGGGTGACATCATCTCCCACCTCTGCGGTCTCACCGATGACCACCCCTGCACCGTGGTCAATAAAAAATCTCCTTCCTATTTGCGCCCCGGGATGGATATCAATACTGGTCCAGATTCGGCCAATATAGGAGATCAGTCGGGGAAGATAGCGCCAACCCCACTGCCAGAGACGGTGTGCCAAGCGATAGAGTACCACCGCATGGACGCCGGGATAGGTGGTCATCACCTCTAGCCGGTTCCGTGCCGCCGGATCTCGATGAAAGACACAGCGAATATCATCGCCTATAAGCGCTCTGAGAGAGGGGCGTAGTTCGCTCTGCTTCTCCTCATTGAGGGGAGACTCCACTACCTCTTCTACTGCTGATCCCATACTGCTCTTCTCTGGTTCATCTCAACATAAAACCGACGAAGATCGGAGAGTTGCGGTGCGGTTTTGGTCGCGACCACATGTTCTCGCACCTGAAGAAGCAGGGCTTCGGCCTGATTGCGGGTCAAATTTAGTCCGAGATCGGTGTAGGCCTGAATTACCGAGTGTCTTCCTGAATGTTTTCCGAGAATAATCTCGTGCTGCCGACCCAACTCTGCGGGATCCACCCCCTGATAGTTTTGCAGATCCTTGAGCAGGCCATCGACATGGATCCCCGCTTCATGGGTGAATACGCCGGCACCTACCAGACTCTTCTGCCAACTCACCTTCCGCCCGGATGCCGCCTCTACCAGAGTGGAAACGGTCTCGAAACGCTGCATCTCAATCTCATAACCTGAACCGAAAAACTTGCGCAACCCCATCACCACCTCTTCCAGTGCAGCGTTACCCGCCCGTTCACCCAGACCGTGAACCGTGGTGTTGACATGGGTCGCGCCACCACGGACGGCTGCGAGGGTATTGGCTGTCGCCAACCCCAGATCGTCGTGGGCGTGCATCTCCAGCTCAAGATCACTCATCGCCCGCAGGTCACGAAAAAGCTCATAGGTCCGAAAAGGGTCGAGAATGCCCACTGTGTCGGCAAAACGGAAACGGGCAGCACCCGCCTCCTCTGCAGCCGCCACCACCTGCCATAAGAACTCGGGATCAGCGCGCGAGGCGTCCTCGCCACCGACACAGATCTCTAGCCCAAGAGACTCCGCCTCTGCAATTCGATCCCGAATCTGCTGCAGTACCCACTGCCGACTCCGCCCCAGTTTGTGGGCGATCTGCTGATCAGATACCGGGATTGAGAGGTCAATACGCGCCACGCCAAGATCACGGCAAGAGGCGATATCACCACTATGCATCCGACACCACACCATTAGTTTGGAAGAGGGGACATTGGCGGCAACTGCTCGAATCGACTCCCGCTCCTCCTCTCCCATTGCCGGAATCCCTACCTCCAGCTCCTGTACACCGAGTGAGTCCAGCTCGACCGCGATGGCGATCTTCTCCTCAAGTGAAAACGAGACCCCGGCTGACTGCTCGCCGTCACGGAGGGTGGTGTCGTTAATGGTGACTTTTTGTGGACTGGATTGCATGGAGATCTCCTTTTCCCCAGGGGAGTGCAAAGCATATGCCACCCATTGAGAAAAATATATTATCTAATTAATATTATTGAAATTTCATACAATAGACCAACGCAGATTGTCGTAGATGCTACAGCTATTTCTTTACCGCCAAAAGCACTCTGTTGCCTATACGACAAAAGGAGCGCAAACCCATCATTAAGATGAGAGATGCTGCAAAAAAAGTGTAGTCAAATCAAAAACAGGTGCTGTAGAATTAGCGGCAATGGGACTATTAGACGAACTCAAGAGTGAAGCGAGTGAACTCGAGCAGAAGCGGGAGGCTGAACGCGCCCGTCTCGCAGCGATAGAGACCCGTTATCAGTCTGAAATCAGACCGGCGCTGCTGAAAATCTACCACTATCTTAATGACCTCATCCAACAGATCGAGAAGGCCTCTATCACCAGCACCACCAACTACCCTGTCCCCGGCATCGGAACCCTGGAGGGGCTGAATCAGTCCGGTTACAAGATTAATGTCGATAGCACCGAAAAGATTAAAGAACTTCGCCTTCAGTTCTTCTGCCGCCTTCCAGAGAAGCGGGAGTTTGCCATCACCCCCATCACCGCAGCCAATGAGGCGCGGGCCTTTTTTGAGAAGATGGGTGTTCAGTATGTTGACTGGGCGCTGCGGGATGAAAAACGGAGTGAGACGATTGTCGGCGCCACGCTCCAGGCGACGGTGGTCATCCCCATCATCTTTCAGTTTAACGCCGATATGGAGAGTGGGCAGATTCGCCTCTCCACCCTCAACTTTGAACGGGGAGGTGTTCAACGCTACAACTACAGCTGTGACCGCGTCAATGAGCAGTGGCTGGATGAGCTGGGGTACTACCTCCTGCGCAAGCGAGCGACCCTCCACACCACTGAAATTTCGGAATCGACACGCGAAGCACTACGCGAAAAGGTTCGGCTAGAGGCGGAACATCGGGAGCGCGAGCTGGCAGAGTCTCTGGCACGCGAAGCGGCAGAGGCGGAAGAGAAGAAGAAGGGCTCTCTTCTCAATCAACTCAACCTGCACCTAAAGAAGAAGATCTTTTAACCTATCCGCTTGATAAGATGCTATGTTCGTCTTGCGAAGATTTTGAGGCGAAGGGACGGTCATCAAGGTCGTTGCGTCCCCAGAAGATGAAACCTCGTAGGGTGGATAAGCGGAGCGCATCCACCGGCTCGGGCTGTGGTGGAT